>JBAXAD010000061.1:0-17030 GCA_037142715.1 Paludibacter sp.
CGCTCATGCACTCCTTGAACCTCTTGCGACCGATATTGTTGCACTGCTTCCTCGCCATTCACCAAATTCAAACTACGTTGAAATTCGTGAAGTTAATGGCAGTTGGGATACCAAACCGGCCTCTTGGGCAAATAAAGTGGTAGGACAGATTACCAAAATAATTGATATAATAGGTGATAAGCTAATTCTTGAGGATAAGCTGAGAATAAGTTTTGAAGCCAATCTGAGTCCCGAAATTCAGAAAATAAAGCCAAGAGAACATGTGAGAATTGAAAATTTATGCATCGAAAGAATTGACAATTCCAAGGAGGCGACTGCCAATAATTTTCAATTCAATTATGCCGTTAATTGTATGATTGCAGGAGTTGAGAGTTCCAGAAGTCAGGGTAGTCATGCCAAAATAAGTCTAAGTTCTCATATCGAAATCACAGGTTCGTATTTTCATCATGCATTTATGTACGATGGCGTTGGAACTAAAGGCTATGGCGTTGTTTTAGATTCACATAGCGGATTGTGTTTGGTGACCAATAACATATTCAGGCATTTGCGACACGCCATGATGACCAAAGATGGAGCTAATGGGAACGTATTTGCATACAACTATTCCACGGACGTTTATCGTAATGGAGCAAACGAGTTTCCATCTGACTTTGGCGGTGACATATCATTGCACGGACATTATTCATTTGCTAATCTTTTTGAAGCTAATATTGTTCAAAACATAGTGATTGACGAATATTGGGGTGCAAATGGTCCAATGAATACTTTTTTTAGAAATAGGGTTGAGAATTATGGCATTTTTATGAGTACTACACAAACCAATAATACTAATTTTGTTGGTAATGAGGTTGTTGGAAGTATACCATTTGGCTTTTTTATGACAAAGGGAACAGGCAATTTTATTTTCGCTAACAATAGAAATGGTAAAATATATCCTACTGCAACATCTCAATTAAGCGATTCGTCATATTATTATAATTCAATCCCCACTTTTTGGGATATTCCAGATAAATGGCCAAGTATTGGAATCAGTAATTCACTGAATGAAGGAATTATACCTGCGAAAAATAGATTTAATACTGGAATTTACACAGTTCCTACGGACGAATTACTTTCAGGACCAAATAAAATAATAAATTTTAATAGGACTGTTAATAATAACTTAGAGGTAATCCCAAATCCAGCTAGCCAATATGTTTTTGTGGACATAGATTCAAGTGGAAATATGAAAGCAAGTCTCATTTTTACCGATTTACAAGGGAAAGTGATGAAGTATGGTGATTTTTATTTTACACAAAAAGGGAAAATAAGAAAAACAATTGACATTTCGGGCTTCTCTGTAGGTGTCTATTTTATGAAATTAATGACAGATAATGGAATCTTTACGCAAAAATTAATTGTGCGTTAATATCGAGTTAATAAATTGATAAAAGACAATGAACATAACCTATTAATTGATTGAATCTAGAAATAATACCTAGCTCGGGAATATTATTTCCGGATTAATTCGAAAATTTTCAAGTATCTTTACTGCTTGAAATAATAATCCGTCAATAATCCCCATAAACATGTCATTTTCCGCATTAGGATTGCCTCCATCATTATTAAAAGCATTAGAAAATCAAAATTATTTACAACCCTATCCAATTCAAAATGAAGCTATTCCAGCTATTCTAAAAAAGAGGGATGTGCTGGGTATTGCCAAAACTGGTTCGGGTAAAACTGCAGGTTATGTATTGCCAATTCTGATGAATTTGCAAGGGAAACTTCAAACTAAAAATCGGCATGTCAATGTGTTGGTATTGGTACCGACTCGTGAACTGGCCATGCAGGTAAGCGAGGTTTTCATTACTTTTGGAGCTGCACTTCCGGAACGTGTAAAAACCTTGGCGGTGTTTGGTGGCGTTTCCATCAATCCACAAATGATGTCATTGCAAGGAGTGAATGTGTTGGTGGCAACTCCTGGGCGTTTATTGGAATTAGTTGAATCAAAGGCTGTTCACCTTTCAGAAATAGAAACTTTGGTGCTTGACGAAGCCGATAAAATGCTGAATCTAGGATTCAGGGAAGAAATGAGTCTTATTTTCAAATTACTTCCAAAAAAGCGTCAGAATCTTTTGTTTTCTGCTACTTTGAATGATGATGTGACACGGATCAATCAAATTTTATTGCAAAATCCAATCGTTATCAAAATTGAGGAGGAAGAAGATAGTTTCGATTTGATTTCACAGTTGGGCTATTTTGTGTCGGAAGAAAAAAAAGGACCACTTTTGCGCTATTTAATTAAAACCAACAACATGCAGCAAGTTTTGGTTTTTGCAGATTCGGTTTATAAGGCGGATAATATCTCAGATAAACTTCGTAAAAACGGTATAAAAGCCACAGCCATTCACAGCAAAAAAAGTCAAGGTTCTAGAACAGAGGCTTTGAGTAAATTCAAATCTGGTGAAATCAGGGTGTTGGTGGCTACAGATTTAATTTCGCGCGGTATTGATATTCAGTTCCTTCCTTATGTTATCAACTACG
This sequence comes from Paludibacter sp., assembly GCA_037142715.1. Classification (GTDB taxonomy): domain Bacteria; phylum Bacteroidota; class Bacteroidia; order Bacteroidales; family Paludibacteraceae; genus Paludibacter. Next base: position 2,527 of record JBAXAD010000061.1, read on the forward strand.
AATTGCCACGTTCCCCTAAAGATTACATTCACCGTATTGGACGAACCGGACGAGCAGAATCGCCAGGGGAGGCAATTTCCTTGATTTCACTTGAAGAACAACATCATTTCAGGGTTATACAGAAGAAAATGGGAAAATGGGTGACCATGATTGATAGCGATAAGCTTGATTTGCAGGGATATTGATGAATTGACTATTAAAGAGCCCCTAGCCCCTAAAGGGGAACTAAGTTACTATTAATCACTAATATATTATAAATGACATCTCAATTTTCGATATTATTTAATATATTCAAACTTGATAAATTTTAAATATGAAATTTCTTGGAAACATAATTTGGTTGGTTTTTGGTGGAATAATAATTGCCGCTGAATACCTCATCTCTAGCATTTTAATGATGATAACTATTGTAGGAATTCCGTTTGGTATTCAAACATTGAAGTTGGCAGTATTGGCTTTGTGGCCATTCGGGAGCGAGATTCGCATTGCTCAAAATAATTCTGGCTGTTTGTCAACACTCATGAATATCATCTGGTTTTTCATCGGTGGTATTTGGATTGCTTTAACGCATCTCATTTTTGGCGTTTTGTTTGCCATCACCATTATCGGAATCCCATTTGCTATGCAACATTTTAAATTGGCTGGATTGGCTTTGACACCTTTTGGGAGAGATATCTATTAACTCTACAAGCTGCTGAGTTATTTAATGTAAATGTTTAATTTCACATCTGATTAATTGTATATTCATTTAAAAATCAACAAAGTAATGACGATAAAAGAGGCTGTTTTAAAGAGTTTAGAAGAACTTAATTCTATTTCAAATCACATAGTGGTATGTGATTATATGATCAAAAATGGATTGTATAATTTCACCACTGCATTAACACCTAGCGCCACCGTGTCTGCAGCACTCGGTGACTTTATCAGAAAAAATGACTCAAGAGTAAAACGGATTAAAGAAAAGAACGGTAGTTATTCATATTACTTGGCTAAAAATGAACAAAATATTGTGATTGATAATGACATACCAAATAATGAAATAGAAACTAAAAAAATCATTAAAGTCAAAACTTATGAAGAACGTGATTTACACAGACTTTTATGCAGTTATCTAAAAAATACGGGTGTATATTCAAAAACAATTTATCACGAACAATCAACTTTCGGAAAAGATAATAATCAAATTTGGACTCATCCTGATATGGTTGGAATTCGTTTTTTAAACCTTCAGACAAAAGCAAGCCAAAACTTTTTGAAATCAATTAATAGAGTTGATACATTTAAACTTAGTTCGTATGAACTTAAAAAGGAAATAAATAGTGATTCAGAGCTTAAAAAAGCTTTTTTTCAAGCGGTATCTAACTCTAGTTGGGCTAATTATGGCTATTTAGTAGCTTTTGAATTTAGCGACAATCTTTTAGAAGAAATTGAACGATTGAACCAATCATTTGGTATTGGAGTCATTTTGCTTAATGCAAATCCTTATCAAAGTAAAGTATTGTATCCAGCAAAATATCATGAACTGGACTTTAAAACTATAGATAAGCTATGTAAAATAAACAAAGAGTTTGAAAAGTTTATAGAACAAATTGAAAAGCTTATGACTGCTGAAGAAAAATATTTCAAATCAACAGAAAAAGAGCTCAATGAATTCTGTGATAAGTATTTCAATAATGATACAGAAGTGGAAGAATACTGTAAAGAGAGAAATATTCCTATTGAAAATGAATGAAATTTGTATTTTATTTTAATAAAAAAAGCCTCCCAATTAGGAGGCTTTTTCGTTATTACATTACAAATCAATTCTTTTTTTACCAACACCTTCGTCAATAATTACTTTTTCCGGCGGAAGTAATAATTGAGCTGGATTGGTGAGTATGTTTTCAATCATTCTGATGGTTGTAGCAAAGTAAAAACCGTCACAAATTCGCTCATCAAGTACAAATTTCAACAAAATCGTTTTGGATTGTTTTGCAGTACCATCTTTGTTGAGAACATATTTTCTGTTTTTTTTGCCAATGGCCGCAAACATACTGCAAGTTCCAAATTCATATAAATGGTGGTATATAGAATCGATGCCAATTGAACCACTATTGGTAATAAATAGGCTGGTATGAAAAGGACTGGCTTCGAAAAACAGCTTGGGCATTAAACCAACTTTGTCCAATTTTTTCACAAAAGAAACGACAGTTCGTAACAAGAAATCGGGGAAAAATCCCATCAATTTAGAGATAGCATCCGAAGAGTTTTCCTGTCCTACTTGTTGGTTATTCTCCAGCTCTAATTTTACTTTTTGAACAACATCTTGCAAAGTATCAGTAGGTAAGAAATAAGGTTTTATCACGGTTTCCTCACCTTCGTCTGTCATTGATCGTTTGATGGCAAGTGAAAAACTAATGTGATTGCGTGCAAAAACTTTGTTCCAGACCACAAAACGATTTACATGTGGTCGTTGTGAAAATAGCCGCACAAAAGAAGCCATAATCACGTGCATTATTGTTAAATTGGGGATGTCTTCTTTGTGTGCTTTTATAAATTCTTCAACTTTATCAATGGGCACATTGATTTCAAAAAACACTTCTGAATCCACGCGTGTTGGAAGGATAAAAGGGACAACTGAAAATAGAGGATCCACTTTTCGGATGCGCCAACCATCATATCTATCCCCCAAACTCCATTTGTAATACTTTAATTTATTTTCTTCTTTCATTCTTAAAAAAATTATAGTTTTGTTGGCGTCAAAGATACTAATAAAACCATAAAAAAAATATGCTTAATAGAGAAATTTGTCCCAACAAAGAAGTTTTAATTTTGGTATGTTGTAACTAATTGGAAATTTCGTCAAATAATAATAAGCCCAAAATCCTCTAAATCAAGAGGCTTTTTGGTATATTCTCTACAAGTCAATTCTTTTCTTACCAACTCCTTCGTCAACATTCACTTGTACCGGTGGAAGTAATAAGACAGAAGGGTTTGATAAAATTTTGTTCAACAAACGCATGGATGAGGCATAATAAAAACCGTCGCAAATTCGCTCATCGAGTACAAATTTGAGCAGAATACTTTTGTGCGATTTCACAGCCCCATTTTTGTCTGAATTGTATCTTCTGGATTTTTTACCCATGGCACAAAACATGCTACAAGTACCAAATTCATATAAATGGTGATAGATGGATTCTACACCAATTGAACCAATATTTGTAAGAAAAATACTTGAATGCCAAGGACTTGCTTTGTTTATAAATTTAGGCATAATCCCCACTTTGTCCATGTGTAGCAACATAAAAACTACAAAACGCAGCAAAAATTCAGGTAGTATTCCCAGTATTTTAGAAATTGTATCAGATGAATTCTGTTGGCCAACTTTCTGGTTATTTTCTTGCTCCAGTTTGGTTTTTCTTACTATTTCCTGCAAAGTATCTTCGGGCATAAAGTAAGGTTTAATGAGCGTTTCCTCCCCTTCATCCGAAAGGGTTCGCTTTACAGCTATGGAGAAATTGACGTGATTACGAGCAAAAATCTTGTTCCAAACCACAAACCGATTCAGGTGTGGTCGTTGCGAAATTAAGCGAACCAATGACGCCATTACCACGTGCATTAACGATAAATCCGGAATGTCTTCTTTGTGCTCCTTAATAAAAGCTTCAATGTGGTCAATATCAATTTTTTCTTCAAAAAAATTCTGAGCATCCATACGTGTGCGCAGGAAATATGGTATTACAGAAAAAACTGGATCAACATTTCGTACACGCCAACCGTCATAGCGATCACCCAAACTCCATTTGAAGTATTTTAATTTGTTCAATTCATTCATCTTAGTATTTTTGAAATTTAAGGTTGCCAAAGATACTGAAAACAATTTGTAAATGTATGAAATTAGCCGTTTTCTGTCGAATTGTCATACATAAAGATTTAATTCTCAAGTTGAATTCCTTTTTTGGAAACCATTAATTTCATCAATTCATTTTCCTCTATTTGTCCATTATCAATCATAAATCTTGTAACTTGCAGTACTCTAGGTGCTTTGTGCGGAATTTTTTTTAGCAATGCATTTATGGAAAATGCATCAATATTCAATTGCTCAAGAATTAGCAATCTTATGGTTTCAAATTCTTCATCCGTCAATTGGGATTCTCTCTTTTTCAGGCAGATGTCACATTTACCGCAAGCCTTGGTTTCTTTCTCTCCAAAGTAATTCAACAGCATTTGGTTACGGCAAATATTTTCTTCTTTTGCATAATCCAACACGCTTTTTACTCTTGCAATATAGCGGTCGCGCCGATCATCGTACGCTTCTTTTCCTAAAACAACTCGTTCTGTTTCAACTCTCTCGTGCACAAAAGTTAGGAATGGTGTTTTTTTTCGGGGTATATATTGAATAATGTTTTCTTTGGCCAAAACTACCAATTGTTCATACACTTTATCGTGCGTCCATTCCAATCGTAGCGCCAATGTATCTTCATTTACTGCAGCCAAATCGGTAAATAAACCGGTGTACGAACGCAGCAAGATATGAATTAATCGGTCTTGCTCGGGAGATTGTTTCGTTTTGTATAAATCGTCTTTGTTAACGGTGAATAATACGCGTGATGAACTATCTTGTTCGTCGGTAAGTTCAATATAACCAGCCTGTTGAAGTATTTTCAAACAATTGTAAGAAATGAGAATGGGCAATTTAAACTTAATGCAAAAATCGGCAATGTCGAAAGCAAAAACTTTATCCAATCCCGAACCAACGCCCATTTCTAAATAATTTCCCAAGGCTTCATACACTTTGCGCACCATTTCTTTTCCTGGAAAAGTATCCGACACTCGTTTCCGCATTTTAACTGCATCGCCATTGTTGTATAGCAAAACGGCAAACGCTTTTAGTTCGTCACGACCAGCACGGCCCGCTTCCTGAAAGTACGCTTCCACCGAATCGGGCAAATCCAAATGCACCACTGTCCGCACTTCGGCTTTGTCAATGCCCATCCCGAAAGCATTGGTAGAAACGATGACCCGTGTCTCACCCGATTTCCAACGGCTTTGCTTGGCATCTTTGGTCTCGTTTTTCAGACCGGCATGGAAATTCTCGGCAGAAATACCGTTTAGGTTAAGAAATTCAGCTACTTCCTTGGTTTTCTTTCGATTGCGTACATAAACTACCGAAGTGCCAGGCACGTTATTCAGTATTTTGAGTAGATTCTCCTCCTTGTTTTCCACTGTTCGCACTACGTACGCCAAATTGGAACGAAAAAAGCTTTTTTGAAATAAATTGGGTACGCGGAAATGCAATTGTTTCTGAATATCATCCACCACTTCGGGCGTTGCAGTGGCGGTGAGAGCCAGCACCGGAACATCTGGCAAAAGCTCACGAATATCTGCAATGCGCAAGTAGGACGGCCGAAAATCGTAGCCCCATTGGGAAATGCAGTGCGACTCGTCAACTGCAATCATGCAAACGGTGGCTTGCTTAATTTTCTGCATGAAAATGGGTGTTGCCAGCCGTTCGGGAGAAACGTACAGAAATTTATAAGCACCAAATACGGAATTGTCCAACGTGAGCATGATGTCATTTTGTGACATGCCCGAATAAATGGCAGCTGCTTTTATTCCACGCTTTTTCAGGTTATCCACCTGGTCTTTCATCAACGCAATCAACGGAGTAACCACAATGCAAATACCGTCCATAGCCATGGTTGGCACTTGAAAAGTGAGCGATTTTCCGCCACCAGTAGGCATAAGGCCAAGTGTATCTTTGCCCGAAGCAATGCTGACGATTATATCTGCCTGCAGGGCACGAAATTGGTCGTAGCCCCAGTATTGTTTGAGTATGTCTTTGAATTTTTGCATTTTTCTTTACCACTAAGTTTTTTAATGGAAATGATACAGCGGTCGAACTATTCTAGCAAACAAAAAGATGATTGCAAACAAGATTATAAATACATAACCTACAATTTTCCAACCATTTGTCTTCCTGTTTTTCATTTTGAAATTGAATGTTTTATTTCACTGTTTCAATCAAAACCACTCCATTCACGGCATCTTTGCCATATTCTTTCACTAGTTTTTTGTTGATTTCTTTTGTGCTTGGTTGCAGTACTTTGTAGGATGATAGGTTGCCATAATTAAGCCAAGCCAAATCAAAGGAGGCGGGTAATCTTTCGCCATTCAGTAGCACGATGGTTTTGTCATTTCGTTCCCAAGCTTTTTCGGCGGCAGGAATTTCCAATTTAAAACTTACGGGCATTGTCACCAGAATAGCTACTTTATCATTGCATTTAGCACTCGGAATCCAGTTTGGCATGGAGTTGATGACCCGCAAAGCCTCTTTGTCCAGAAAATAATCGAGCGACTTCATCACTTTTGGTTCGCTTATTTTCCCAGTCTTATCCACCAAAAATCGAACAATCACTTTTCCCTGAGTTTTTAATTGTTTTGCCACAAAAGGATATTGAATACTATCGGCTATATATTTGAACATTTGACTAATTCCACCCACAAATACGGGTTTATTAACTTCTTCCTTGCAGTCTAAATTTTTATATATACCCGTTGTATCGGCCAAAGCATAATACATTTCATTCTTATTGCTGGAAATTAATAAAACCCCATTTTCAGCTTGTTTGCCATATAATTTAATTAATCTCGATTTTTCTTCTTTTGGAAATGGTTTTAATAATGATGCCGAAGTTAATTTGCTAGGGTTGAGTATTTTCGTGCTGAAATTTTCAGGCATTTTTACTCCGTCAATCACCACCACGGTTTTTTCATTCATTTCCCAAGCACCTTCTTCACTGGTCATTTTAAACAATACTGGCAAAATATAATACACCGCCACCTTTTCTCCATTCTGCTCTCCTGGCATCCAGTTGGGCAACAACCCAATAACTCGTAAAGCTTCACTGTCCAAACTTTTTGAAACACCCTTTAAAATTTCGGCATTTTCTACCTTACCCGCTTTATTTATTACAAATCGAACAATCACCCTACCTTGTTCATTTTTTTTTTGAGCATCAGCAGGATATACAATTGTTTGTTTTAGAAAAGTGAAAATCCCTTTTTCACCTCCAATAAATTCGGGCATCTTTTCTACAATAGAAAAAATAGAATCATTCGTAATAGCCTCTTTTTCTGTGGTTTTTAATTGCAAAGCATGTACATTGGCAGAAAATAATAGAGCTAGACTAACTGAAAAATAGAAATTGAGTTTTAGAAAGTTTGAAGAATTCATTGTAAGAAAATTTGAAGATGTTGAATAAATTAAGCAAGGAAAATTGAAAAAAAAAAGCAGATTCTAAATTGAAAGCAAATGTACAATTTTTTTTTCGGTTTGAGATGACCCACTTGCTTGCATGATTGAATGAAGTTGAAAAATAAGGTCAATAAAAAGCGAAACGCTCACATACAAGGTTCGAAAGTGACCCTTCACTAATAAAATTAAAAAAATCATCCTTCCATTTCCCCATTTCTCATAACTAACGTATCTTTGTGGCTCAATAAATAAAAACAAGAATTATGGCATTAATAAAATCGGTTCGGGGCTTTACTCCACAAATTGGCGAAGACTGTTATTTGGCCGAAAATGCAACCGTAGTAGGCGATGTAGTGTTGGGCGAAGGTTGCAGTGTGTGGTTCAATACCGTGCTTCGTGGTGATGTTAATTCCATTCGCATTGGCAATCATACCAATATACAAGATGGCTCGGTGTTGCATACTTTGTACGAAAAATCCACTGTTGTAATTGGCGACTATGTTTCTATAGGTCACAATGTTACCGTCCATGGTGCTTGCATTCACGATTACGCTTTGATAGGTATGGGTGCCACATTGCTCGATTATGCCGAGGTGGGCGAGGGGGCAATAGTTGCAGCGGGTGCATTGGTGTTGAGCAATACCAAAATACCACCGTTTACACTTTGGGCAGGCGTTCCAGCCAAATTTGTGAAGAACGTAGAACCCGAACAAACCAACGAAATCAACCGAAAAATTGCCCATCAGTACGCAATGTATGCGGGTTGGTTCAAGGAAGAGGAAGTTAAGTGATTGACAATTAGATTTTTCACAAATCAATTACCAATCAACTAAGCTCAAATTTACTTATTCAACAACAATAAATTCAACACAAATAAAATGAACAAAACAGTTAATATCGCTTTACAAGTACTTCCAACTTCCACTTCCGTTCACCCATATGCAATTGTAGATAAGGCCATTGAGGTGATTGCAGCTTCGGGTTTAAGATACAAGGTTACACCATTTGAAACCGTGATGGAAGGGAATTACGATGAAATAATGAAAGTGGTAAAACTAGCGCAGGAAGCATGTTACGAGGCGGGTGCTGACAGTATGATGACTTATATCAAAATTCAAACGTCAAAAGGAGATGTGAGCATTGATGACAAGATGCATAAATACGAGTAGATAACTTATTGACAGCCTGAGTTAAGTCAGACTATAACTTGTACCACCCTCATTTGCTCTATACGCTAATAAATCGTATCTTTGCACTCCAAAAAAAATAACAAAACACGAGCAAAGTAAAAGCACAACAAAAAGCGATGCTTCTACTGAAAATTAAAATATATTATGGCAAAAGAATTGAAAGAACTGACTTCGCGTGCAGATAACTACTCACAATGGTATAACGATTTGGTAATTAAGGCTGATTTGGCCGAAAGCTCTGCGGTGCGCGGTTGCATGGTGATAAAACCTTATGGATATGCTATTTGGGAAAAAATTCAGGCAGAATTGGACCGCATGTTCAAGGAAACTGGTCACGTAAATGCTTACTTTCCATTGTTTATTCCAAAATCGTTTTTGAGTAAAGAAGCCGAACACGTGGATGGTTTTGCCAAAGAATGTGCCGTGGTAACGCATCATCGCTTGATGGCCGACCCCAATGGAAAAGGATTAATTGTGGATCCGGAAGCCAAATTGGAAGAGGAGCTTATCGTTCGCCCAACTTCAGAAACCATTATTTGGAACACCTACAAAGGCTGGATTCAATCTTATCGCGACTTGCCTATCCTTGTCAATCAATGGGCCAATGTGGTTCGCTGGGAAATGCGGACCCGTTTATTTCTTCGCACCACCGAATTTCTTTGGCAGGAAGGCCACACGGCACATGCCACAGAGGTTGAAGCGCTGGAAGAAACTAAAAAAATGCTCGGCGTTTATGCAGATTTTGCTGAACGTTTTATGGCAATGCCGGTAGTAAAAGGCATTAAATCAGCCAACGAACGCTTTGCCGGTGCGCTCGAAACTTTTTGTATCGAAGCACTTATGCAGGATGGAAAAGCGTTGCAAGCTGGAACTTCTCACTTTTTGGGACAGAATTTCGCCAAAGCATTCGATGTAACTTTCATGGACAAAAGCAACAAGCTGGATTATGTTTGGGCATCCTCTTGGGGCGTTTCTACTCGGTTGATGGGTGCTCTAATTATGACACATTCCGACGATAACGGGTTGGTGCTTCCTCCAAATCTTGCTCCATTTCAGGTAGTTATTGTTCCAATTTACAAGAACGATGAACAATTGGCGGCAATTTTAGAAAAAGTTGCTGAAATAACCACTAAGCTAAAAGCATTGGGCATTAGCGTTAAGTTTGACAACAACGATAATAAAAAACCCGGTTGGAAGTTTGCCGAGTATGAATTGAAAGGCGTACCAGTACGTTTGGCAATGGGTGCCCGCGACCTCGAAAATGGCACGGTAGAAGTTGCTCGTCGCGATACATTGACCAAAGAAACTGTAAATATTGAGAATGTTGAAGTTTACATCAATGATTTATTGAAGGAAATTCAAACCAACATTTACCAAAAAGCGTTTGACTATCGCGCTTCAGTTACACGTGAAGTAAATTCGTACGAGGAGTTTAAAATCGAAATCGAAAAAGGTGGATTCTTGCTTTGCCATTGGGACGGAACTCCCGAAACAGAGGAAAAAGTGAAAGAAGAAACCAAAGCCACAATACGCTGCATTCCTTTGGATGGTGACAAAACGCCGGGAGTGTGTATGGTAACTGGCAAACCATCAGCGCAAAGGGTGATTTATGCAAGGGCATATTGACCCCTAAATTGGAACTAGGTTAGTATTGATTATTACTAATTCGTATATTTCAAAAAAACAAGTAGAATGAACTTGCTTAGTTCCCCTTTAGGGGTTAGGGGTTCTTATTTAATCACTAATATAAATGTCTTCAATTGAATATTTTCCATTGGTTACAGAGCTTGGCGAGGTAATTGGCAAAGCCACTCGTCAGGAATGTCATTCGGGCTCTTTCTTGTTGCATCCGGTGGTGCATTTGCACGTGTTCAATTCGGCTGGCGAGTTATATTTGCAGAAAAGGGCCATGAACAAAGATATTCAGCCGGGAAAATGGGATACTTCGGTGGGTGGACATGTGGATTATGGTGAAGAAATAACCGATGCGCTGAAACGTGAAGTGTTTGAAGAACTGGGAATTACAGATTTTGAACCTATCTTTATTATGCGCTACAAGTTTGTTTCACATCAAGAAGCAGAGCTAGTACATAGTCATTATTGCATTTATGATGGGGCAATAAATCCCGACCCGATAGAAATTTCGGAAGGAAGATTTTGGAAAATTGCCGATGTTGAAGCACAGCTTGGCAACGATATATTTACTCCCAATTTTGAACAAGAATTCTTGAAAATAATGGGTGGTTTAAAGCCTTTATGGGCTTAAACTGCAATTTAATGGATTCAATTCTCCTGTTTTTTATTCAAAAACCGGTTGTGCCAACAACTTGTTACTAATGATTTTATTGATACGAAAATAATAATGTCGAAAAGAAATCCCCTTCAATCACTTTTTGCAGAAGCTGTAAACTTCTCTAAAAGTGATTTTCATTTTCTGTCCTATTCCTTTACGCTGGCATACATTTCCATCTGCATTTATCTAAATTACAATACCGGTTTTTATCAGGAAGTGATGCGCAAAAGCTACTTTACCGATAATTCACTCTGGACTTTTCCACTATTTTATGCATTTATGTATTTTTCGGTTGCCATCCCTGTGCTGCTGTTCCAAAAAGAATACAAATTGCTTCAGAACAAAGATTTCTACTATAAAAGTCTATTTTTCATTGTGTTGTATGGACTTGCTGTTGGCTATTTTGGTTATCGTAATTGGGAATTTCCAACCTTATTTACAGTTGAAAAGCAATTTATGTTCCGAGTTTTGTCACAACTTAAAGGTGGTTTTATAATCATTCTGCCACTTTTACTCCTGAAGTTTACAATTGATAAAAAAGTAAACGGATTGTATGGTTTGGCCAGAAACGCCAATCACATTCGCGGTTATTTGGCGATTTACGCAATAATGCTCACTTTTCTTATAGCCATATCCTATACGTCAGATTTCATGAGTGCCTATCCACAATTTAGACCTTGGATGAATGAAGGTGTTTTTGGATGGCCTTTATGGCTCACTACTTTGGTTTTTGAAACTACCTATTCCATTGATTTTGTGATGACAGAATTGATGTTTAGAGGTGCTTTGGTGATTGGAATGATAAGTATTATGGGGCGGCAAGCAATACTGCCGATGGTGGGGATGTACGCGGCCATTCATTTCGGAAAACCTGTGGGAGAAACCATTTCTTCCATTTTTGGTGGTTATATTTTAGGAGTACTTGCTTATCAAACCCGCCACATTTGGGGTGGAGTAATTGTGCATATTTGCATTGCATTAACTATGGAGGTCATGGGATTTTTGCATTATTATGCTGTCAAATAATCCCTTTTCGCTAGTTCAGTCACCTTCACTACTGCAAAAAAAGCCTACCAAACTACTGATAGGCTTTCAATTATTCAATTGAGGTTTTATTTTTTTGAAGTTTCAATTTTTGACTGATAAGTAAACTTATAAACGAAAGGATAAATTTCACAAGCTACACAAAATCCAAATGCTGATTCGAGAAAAGCACACACTCCAAAAATTGCAGAAAGCGATAAGGCAGCAGTATCCAACCCCAATAAACTTGTAGCTAGAATTAAAACGCTAAAAACCAACCCAATTCTTGCTGCGAAAATTTTAGGTCCAGCATTTATCATTTTTTGTTTCAATGCCAATTGCTTGGCAATACTTTTGGAAGTGATTGCTAAAGGACTGAATTTTGAATTTTTAGTGGCACGAAGCAAAAAATCTATAAATAAGAATCCAATTACAAACGCATTGGAGGTAAGCACAAACGAAACTAGAAATACAACAGTAAAAAATCCATTCAGGCGTGCTACTGTTTCATTGATTTTTTGATTGGAAATGGGGCAAATTGCATAAGTATTCATAATGGCTATATTTTTGATTTTTGTGTGTACGTTTTATCTTTTTATTATGATGCAAAGATATAGCTATTTATGCTATATAAAATACCATTGATATGGTATTTTATATAGCATAAATAGGGTAGGGGCTGAACCCCTAGTCCGCCAGCTGGCGGAGAATTAATATAGCATTGGCAAGCTTAAACTTTCACTTGAAATTTCTGAGATTATAGAAATAAAAATTCCGCAATATCAAATCGAATGATTTGGTATTGCGGAATCTCAAGTAAGTTTTGTGTGTACTTATTCCTTGATAATCTTTTTGATAAACAGTCCCTTCTCTGATGTGATTTTTGCCAAATAAGTTCCTTTTGGTAAATTGCCAAGATTGATTTTTTGTTCGTTGCTAGTGAAAATTCTTTTTCCAGAAAGGTCACAAAGTTCAATTTCCTTAATATCTATTCCACTTACAAAAACAGATGATTTGGTTGGGTTTGGATAAACTGAATATAAATTTGATAATTGGATTTCATTGATACCGGATACTATTGGAGCCCATGAAATTGATATACCCGAAAAACCAGTAGTTGCTGTTACTAGACTATTTACAATAGGAGTAGTTCCTTTTACAAATGTCTTTGAGTAATTTTTCATTCCTGCCGATGTAGATGAATTAGCTACTTCAAAATTTACTGTATATGTTCCGTCTGCAACTGCTGCAACTGCTGCTGCTGCTGCAGTATTATTACCCCAATAGGCAACTTGATTAGTTAAATACGAGCTCGTTGTTGCTCCAGTAGTCGCATCGGTTAATGTTTGTGTTTTTGTAGCTCTAGTTGCAGAAGAAGGCCATGCAGAACCAATAAGTGACCACCATTTAGGTAGGTCTGGTCCAACAGTACCCGTATCAGTACTTCCATTATTAGTGCGATAAAATAATGTATTTACTAGTTTATTAGCATTATCGGTAATGTAAATAGCAAACACTTCTTGACCTCCGTAAGATCCCCCGGCATTAGTCATAGAGAAATTTACAGTTAATTTACCGCCAGTTGCATTTGTAGCTTGAGGAGCAGCAGTTTGCGCATTCATCAAAGCAACAAACGCAAAAATAAATAGAGGAAGTAAGAGTTTTTTCATAAAATCATTTGTAATTAAATTAGACATTTTGATTATTTTGTTATTTGTGAAAAAATGGTTTGAATGGAATTGAGTCCAAAAATAGTATAAATAGTTTACTGTAACAAGACCAAATAATTAATTTAGCATAAATAACAGAATAATTATTCGGAATAAAGTACAAATCTGGTCGTTATTAATGCAAAATGAAACATATATGGAATATTAGTTTGATTTCTGAATAGAAAATGAGTATTTGACAATCATGGCAAGAGAAAAAACTATGCGTGTTGAAATTTTGTATATCCTACTAAAAAAGTGTACTTTTGCGCTACTAATCAAAGTGTATGACAAACGACAGCATGGTGCTCCGCACCGAGAATTTATTCAAAAAATACGGCAAACGAATGGTGGTAAATGATGTTTCTATCAATGTGAAACAAGGAGAAATTGTTGGATTGTTGGGACCAAATGGTGCCGGAAAAACCACTACCTTTTATATGACTACCGGTTTGGTGACTCCAAATTCGGGAAAGATATTTTTGAATGACGAAGAAATAACAAAATACCCAGTGTACAGACGTGCGCAGAGTGGAATTGGTTATTTGGCACAAGAAGCTTCTGTGTTCAGAAAAATGACGGTGGAAGACAATATCAAGTCGGTATTGGAAATGACCAAGTTCAGCAAGGAATATCAAAAGGAGTCGCTCGAAACGTTGATAGCCGAATTTAATCTGGAGCATGTGCGCAAAAATATTGGCGATCGATTGTCGGGTGGTGAGCGCCGCCGCACCGAAATAGCCCGTTGTTTGGCCATTGAGCCACGCTTTATAATGCTCGACGAACCGTTTGCGGGTGTTGATCCAATTGCTGTGCAGGACATTCAGGACATCGTTTGGAAATTGAAGGAGAAGAATATCGGCATCTTGATTACCGACCACAATGTGGACGAAACACTTACCATTACCGACCGCGCTTACTTGCTTTTCGAAGGGCGTATCTTGTTTCAAGGAACTTCTAAAGAACTGGCTGATAATCCGGTGGTAAGAGAAAAATACTTGGGACGTGATTTTGAATTGAAAAAGAAAACGAGGATATAGTTAGAAGTAGGT
>JBAXAD010000062.1:0-16981 GCA_037142715.1 Paludibacter sp.
TTTTACCAACGATTTACCACATTTCTGAGTACAACCAAGCGATTTTTCTTCCAATGTGGAAATTCCACCAGCTTTGTTTCCCGGAGATGGATTTTCGTATATCGGTTGTTTATTTTGCTCGAAATACTGTTTGAAATCGTTGATTAAAAGCACCGTTTTATCAAACATATTTTTGTTTACACATCGGTTCATCAAAATCGTTTCTGCACCAAACATTTCAGGCACTTCGGTCAGAATTGTACTTCCACCTTGCGCAATCAAAAAATCAGAAAATGCACCCAACAACGGATTGGCAGTAATACCCGAAAAACCATCGGAACCACCACATTTCAAGCCAATTTTGAGTTCCGAAAGAGGCACATCCACGCGTGCATCTTTGGAAACAACTTCATATATTTCGCGCAATAATTCTATGCCCGTTTCATCTTCATCGTCCACTTTCTGGGTTTCCATAAATTTGATGCGCGACTCGTCAAAATCTCCAAGTAATTCACGAAAAGCTATCACTTGGTTATTTTCACAACCCAAACCAACAATTAATACACCACCAGCATTTGGATGTAAAACCATGTCACGAAGAATTTTACGCGTATTTTCGTGATCTTCACCCAATTGTGAGCAACCATAATTATGTGGATATGCAACAATGGCATCAACGCCTTTGTTTTGCGTTTCCATACGCAATTTCTCAGCCAAAGAATTAATGGTACCATTCACACAACCAACGGTTGGAATCACCCAAATTTCGTTACGAACTCCAACTTCTCCATTGGCACGTTTGTAGCCTTTGAAAGTCAGGTTTTGCAACGGAATATCCAACGAAACTTCATGTGGCTGATATTCATAATCGAGCAAACCATCAAGATTGGTTTTGATTGTTTTTTCGTTCACCCAGTCGCCTTGCGATATATCCTCGCGGGCATGACCGATGGGGTAACCATATTTTATTATATGTGAATTGGCTGAAATAGCGACTAAGGCAAATTTATGCCCCGCCGGAATATCTGCATTTATTGTTATTTCTACTCCGTCAACAGTGATTTTTTCAGCTTGCTGCAAATCAGCCAAAGCAACAGCCACATTATCGGAGGTATTTATTTTGATATATTTCATTGAAAAATGTGTGAAATGTTATTCGCCTTCGGTGTTATTGATAGTTATTAAACAATGGACTTCACCGTTTCGTACATTCCATTATCACGAATCGACCTTAGATACTCGGTAATTTTAGCGGTCAGTCCAGCAACTAAATTCAAATCTTCGCCCCAGATAAATTCAGCACCAAGAACACCTTTCGCTATATTTTCCATATTGCCAGCATTCCAAAGTTTTTTGAGCAAATCAATAATTGCTTTATCATCATTCGGTATAATTTCATCTTCGTCTCTCAATCCACCATTATAATAAGTAATTATTCCGGCCAAACCGAGCACCAAACCTGCTGGTAATTCGCCTTTACGTTCCAAATATATTTTCAATCCTGGCAAATCGCGAGTCTTGAATTTAGGGAACGAATTGAGCATAATGCTTGTGTAGAAGTGTTTTACAAAAGGATTGCGGAAACGGTCCAACACATCAGAAGCAAATTTCTGCAATTCTTCTTTTGGCAAATCAAGTGTTTCCAGCAATTCGTCGTACATTACTTTATTTACAAATTTGCCAATTACTTCGTCCTTCAAACCTTCGCTAACTGTATCAATTCCTGACAAATAAGCCACAGGAGACATTACGGTGTGAGGGCCGTTTAGCAAAGTCACTTTACGGTCGTGATATGGTTTTTCGCTTGGCACAAACAAAACATTCAATCCCGCTTTATCGGCTGGAAATTCTTTTGCAACCCATTCTGGCGCTTCAATTACCCACAAATGGAAAATTTCGGCTTTCACAACCATTTTATCTTCGAGTTGCGTTTTTTCAAGAATTTCCTTAATCGTATCTCGTGGATAACCAGGTACAATGCGGTCAACCAACGTACAATAAACTCCACAAGCCGTTTCGAACCAGTTTTTGAACTCAGCACCCAAATTCCAAAATTCGATATATTGTTCAATGCATTTTTTCAGTTCAGTTCCATTGTGAAAAATCAATTCACAAGGCAACATTATCAAACCTTTATCTGCCGCACCATTGAAGGTTTTATAACGGTGAAAAAGCAACTGAGTCAACTTTCCTGGAAAAGAACTGGCTGGTGCATCATCAAGTTTGCAACTATCGTCAAAAGCAATACCAGCCTCGGTTGTGTTTGAAACCACAAAACGCATTTCTGGGTTTTCGGCCAATTTTAGGTACGCATCAAATTCAGAATAAGGATTCAAACAACGACTCACAACATCAATCAATTCAATACTATCAACAGGTTTTCCCTTGTCCAAACCTTGCAAATTCAAGTGGTACAAACCATCTTGCGCATTGAGCATGTCAATCATTCCACCTTCCAAAGGCTGTACAATCACGATGCTTGAATTAAAATCGGCTTTGTTATTCATGTTAAATACAATCCAATCTACGAAAGCTCTTAAAAAGTTTCCTTCGCCAAATTGAATAATACGTTCAGGATAGGTTTTGGTTACGTTAGCCGATTTTCTACTTAATTTCTCCATTAATTTTGTTTGTTTTTTTTATTATATATGTTTGTTGATTAGCACATTATCTTATTAGTAAATTATCTCATTAATAACTTATTCTCTAAAGTTCAAATAATACTCAATATTTTCTTTCATCAATATATCAATTGGAACATAATTTATACGATTCACCTTTTGTTTAAAAACAAGTTCGCGGCACATATCACGAACAGTCAAATAAGCCTGTTTTTCAGGACGTTGTGCGATGAGCGATGAAACAACGCCTTGTTTGAGATACGCCACGTTTTGTTCCAATAAATCGTAACCTATCAACCTAACGTCCGATTGATTTAAAGATACCAAATGCATTGCCAAACGATACACTTTTGAATTGAATATTATGGCCGCTTTTATATTGGAATGAGTTGCAAAAACATCACGTAAAACTTCTAAATTTGAAACCTCATCATCATCTTTCAATACTACATTTATTAGTTCAAAATAATCACCAAGATTTTGATCCTTAATGAATTGCATAAATCCATTGTTCCTATAAATGGTTTGATTTGAAACAGCACCTTTACGATTGGTTCTAATAATCAAAACCTTCGATTCTTCAGGAAGCTCATCCAGCAATAGTTTTGCTGCAATATAACCACTTTGAAATGAATTTTGACCATAATAGGTAATAAAATCAGCCTCTTCTATCATTGAATCAAAAATAGAAAATGGAATATGAAGTTTTTTTAATTCAAGACTAAAATTATATGCTTCCTCGCGAAAAATGGGTGCAATAAAAACGGCATCTG
The DNA here is from genome assembly GCA_037142715.1 of Paludibacter sp. Lineage (GTDB taxonomy): Bacteria > Bacteroidota > Bacteroidia > Bacteroidales > Paludibacteraceae > Paludibacter. Next base: position 3,374 of record JBAXAD010000062.1, read on the forward strand.
GTGGATTTTGAAGTATCTTATTTGAAACATTTACAAATGATTGAGTATCAAATTGACTGTAAAATACCTTTTCGATAAACACATTATAATTTACAAATTCTTTGGCAGCTTCATTGAAACCCTCGTCATGACTTTGCCAAAAATCAGATGGCTGATGTTCGGGATAAAGACATACAAAACGATATTGTTTTTTTGATGCCAGTGAGCGTGCCAAAAAGTTTGGAGTATAATTAATTTCTTCAAGTACCTTATTTACTGCTTCTAAACTTTTTACAGAAACATCTCCACGCTTGTGAAGTACACGATCAACGGTACCTTCGGACACACCAGCCAAAATAGCAATATCTTTGATGCGAACTTTGTGATTAATTTCATTCATAATATATGAAGTTATTACTTTGTGGTCGTACACAGAATATATTTGGCACAAAAGTAATACATATTTTGTAAATACAAAACTATTTGTATCTTTGTGGGCGAACACGGAAACCCGTTTTCAACGCATGAAAAATACGTATAGTTCTCATTTATATGGATTTAAAAATCGATATAATGTTTCCGGCAACTGATTATTTACTGAAAAACAATGTAGGTTGCCCATATTTTTATTTTAAAAGGCCTATTTTATAACGATTTTTAATACAAAAACAATCCAAAAAAGACAATAAGACAACGTAAAAACCATTAAATATTTAATTTCAAAACATAAATTTCCCCAAAAGAAAAAATCATGAAAAACTTTTTAGACGAAGACTTTCTGCTACAAACAGAAACAGCAAAAAAATTGTATCATGAGCATGCTGCAAAGATGCCGATTATCGATTACCACTGTCATTTAATTCCATCTATGGTAGCCAATGACCATCAGTTTAAAACTCTGACAGAATGTTGGTTAGGTGGCGACCATTATAAATGGCGTGGAATGCGAACCAATGGTATTGACGAAAAATATATAACAGGAAAAGATACTTCCGATTGGGAGAAATTTGAGAAATGGGCCGAAACTGTTCCAAATACCATGCGTAATCCATTGTATCACTGGACACATTTGGAACTGAAAACTGCTTTTGGAATTGAGAAATTACTTTCTCCAGCCACAGCCCGTGAAATTTACGATGAATGTACCGCCAAACTTCAAACTCCTGAATATTCTGCTCGTAATTTGATGCGTAAATATAAGGTGGAAGTGGTTTGTACCACCGATGACCCGATTGATAGCCTAGAACATCATATTAAAACAAAAAACGATGGTTTTGAAATAAAAATGCTTCCAACATGGCGTCCAGACAAAGCAATGGCTGTTGAAAGTTCTGAAAATTTCAAAGCTTATGTTGCTCAACTTTCTAAGGTTTCAGGAGTAAATATTGTTGCTTTCGATGATATGATTGTAGCTTTGCGCAAACGTCAGGATTTCTTTGCTGAAGTGGGTTGCAAGCTTTCTGATCACGGAATTGAAGAATTTTACGCTGAAGACTACACGGAATCAGAAATTAAAGCAATTTTCGATAAAATATATGGTGGTCAAGAACTGACTCCATTGGAAATTTTGAAATTCAAATCGGCCATGATGGTTATTTTTGCCGAAATGGACTGGGAAAAAGGTTGGACACAACAATTCCATTATGGAACTATTCGCAACAATAATACACGGTTATTCAATCAACTCGGCCCTGATACTGGATTCGATTCAATCGGTACTTTCAACACAGCCAAGGCATTGTCTAAATTTTTGAACCGTTTGGATATTCAAAATAAGTTGGCCAAAACTATTTTGTATAATTTGAATCCTGCTGATAATGAAATGATTGCCACCATGATAGGCAACTTCCAAGATGGTAGCGTTGCCGGTAAAATTCAGTTTGGTTCAGGCTGGTGGTTTTTAGATCAGAAAGATGGTATGGAAAAACAACTAAATTCGCTTTCAGTTCTTGGATTGCTGAGCCAATTTGTAGGAATGCTCACCGACTCCCGCAGCTTCCTCTCCTACCCTCGTCACGAATATTTCCGTCGTACATTGTGTAATTTGATTGCAAACGATGTAGAAAATGGTTTATTGCCACATCAAGAATTGGAATTTATAGGCAAAATGGTAGAAAACATTAGTTACAATAATGCTAAATCATTCTTTAATTTCTAATAAATATTCATTTCGTATCTAGAATCTGTATGAATTAGAAAGCAATTGCATAAATTAAGATTATAAGGTTTTAGATATAAAAATAAAGCAGTACTTTTGGTTTACCAATACAAACACAAGTATTATAATATAACACACTAAAAATCAATGAGTAAAAAAATTGTAACGTTAGGAGAAATTATGCTCCGTCTTTCAACACCAGGAAACACACGTTTTGTTCAATCGGATGTATTTGATGTTGTTTATGGTGGCGGCGAAGCAAATGTAGCTGTAAGTTGTGCCAATTACGGACATGAAGCCTATTTTGTAACAAAACTACCAAAACATGAAATTGGCCAATCAGCTGTTAACGCATTGCGTAAATTTGGTGTAAAAACTGATTTCATTGCCCGTGGTGGCGATCGTGTTGGTATCTATTACCTCGAAACCGGTGCTTCGATGCGACCTAGTAAAGTGATTTACGACCGCGCTAATTCATCCATTGCCGAAGCAAAAGCTTCTGATTTTGATTTCGATGCAATTATGAAGGGTGCTGATTGGTTTCACTGGTCAGGTATAACACCTGCTATTTCTGATGCTGGTGCTGAATTAACAAAATTAGCTTGTGAGGCTGCAAAACGCAATGGTGTTACTGTATCTGTTGACTTAAATTTCCGCAAAAAACTTTGGACAAAAGAAAAAGCCCAATCTATTATGCGCCCATTAATGCAATATGTTGACGTTTGTATTGGTAATGAGGAAGATGCTGAACTTTGCTTAGGTTTTAAACCTGATTCAGATGTGGAAGGCGGACATACCGATGCCGAAGGATACAAAGGTATTTTTATGCAAATGGCCAAAGAATTTGATTTCAAATATGTAATATCGACTTTGCGCGAATCGTTCTCGGCAACTCACAATGGTTGGAAAGCAATGATTTATGACGGAAAAGAATTTTATACTTCTAAACGTTATGACATCGAACCAATTGTAGACCGCGTTGGTGGTGGTGATTCTTTCTCAGGAGGTATCATACATGGTTTATTGACAAAACCAAATCAAGGCGAAGCATTAGAATTTGCAGTTGCAGCATCTGCTCTGAAACACACTGTTAACGGCGATTTCAATCTTGTTTCCATTGAAGAAGTTGAAGCTTTAGTAGGTGGCGACGCTAGTGGTAGAGTGCAGAGATAAATACATTTACCATTTTTTCATTTACTAAATACCATTTCTTTTTAATTGCCAGAAATGTTTTAGAAAAATGAAAAAATGTACTTTACATTTCAAAACAGTAAATAGTAATTGAATATATAGTAAATAAATATTATGCGTTTTTCAAAAATTCAAGTTCTCACAGTAATGAAAGAAACTGGCATGGTTCCAGTTTTTTATAATAGCGATATAGAATTATCAAAAAAAATCGTAAAAGCCTGTTACGAAGGTGGTGTACGTGCATTTGAATTCACAAATCGTGGTGATTTTGCCCACGAAGTTTTTGGCGAATTGGTAAAATTTGCAACCAAGGAATGTCCAGAAATGATAATGGGAATTGGTTCCATCGTAGATGCTCCAACAGCAGCACTTTACATTCAGTTGGGTGCTAACTTTATTGTTGGTCCATTGTTCAACCCAGAAGTAGCTAAAGTAGCCAATCGTCGTTTAATTCCTTATGCACCAGGATGCGGATCAGTTTCCGAAGTAGGTTTCGCACAAGAAATGGGCTGCGATGTTTGTAAAGTTTTTCCGGGCGATGTGTTGGGAGCAGGTTTCGTTAAAGGATTAAAAGCACCAATGCCATGGTCAAACCTGATGGTAACTGGCGGCGTAAAACCTGAAGAAGCCAACCTTAAAACTTGGTTTGATGCTGGTGTAACCTGTGTCGGAATGGGATCCAACCTTTTTCCAGCCGAAATGATTAAAGCCAATGATTGGGCAGGAATCACCAAGTTATGCAGTGATGCACTTGCAATTATTCAAAAAATAAAGAAATAATTTCCCCAAATAATTAGTCCTTAAACAATACCACTTTTATGTCAAAATCAACCACAGAAAAAATGACGAATTACCGTTGGACCATCGTCAGTTTACTTCTTTTTTCAACGACAATTAATTACATGGATAGAAATGTAATTGGTTATCTGAAAGATTATTTTTGTTCAAGTAATGGCTTTGGCTGGTCGGCAACCGACTACTCAATCTTAACTGCTGTATTTACTGGATTTTATGCAGGTTTCACTTTATTTGCCGGATTTATCATTGACAAAATCGGCACAAAGTTAGGGCTTGCAGCTTCATTGATTATCTGGTCATTCTCTGGAATTGCAAGCGCATTTATGGGCAAAAGTCTTTTTGGTCAAATTGCAGCCCGTGGTATATTCGGTGCAGGTGAGTCGGGTAACTTCCCGGCTTCTATCAAAACGGTTGCTGAATGGTTCCCTAAGAAGGAACGTGCTTTGGCTACCGGCGTTTTCAATTCAGGTTCTAATATTGGAGCTATGATTTGCGCGTTGATAATTCCGCTAATTCTAGCTGCATGGAATCCAAACGAAGGAAACGGCCTATTTCTCGGCATTTTCCATGGATGGCAAATGGCGTTTATAATCACTGGTATTGTTGGCTTTTTATGGTTGTATTTCTGGGGTAAATTGTATGGAACTCCAAAGCAAATGTTGGCAAAAGGCAAAATCAATCAGGTTGAATACGAATATATTCATGCCGATGATGATGCTGTTCCAGTAATCGACTTAACTGTTCCTGCAGTAAAAGTTCCGTGGTACAAATTGTTGACATACAAGCAAACGTGGGCGTTTGTGGCTGGTAAATTCATGACGGATGGTATATGGTGGTTCCTGTTGTTTTGGTTGCCAACCTATATTAAACAACAATTCTGTGTGGGCATGGATCCGTTGGAGACCAAACATACAGTTATGATTTCAACCTTTATCGTTTATGGTATTGCCATTATTGGTTCTATTTATGGCGGCTCTATTCCCATGACTTTTATGAATAAAGGATGGCAAACCTATAAAGCCCGTATGATGGCATTGCTCCTTATTGCATTTGCGCCACTTCTGTTAGTAAGTACACAAACAGTTGCAGCAAGTTACGGTATTATAGCTGCTGTAGCCATTATAAGTATTGCTGGAGCTGCTCATCAGGCATGGTCAGCCAACCTATTTACTACGGTATCAGATATGTTCCCTAAAAAAGCTGTAGGTTCAGTAACTGGTATCGGTGCTGCTGCAGGTGGTTTGGGTGGTGTATTGGTTCAGTTGCTTGCCGGCGGATTGGAAGATAAATACCGCATCATGGGCATTATGGAAGCTAGTAAAGCAGGCTTAATCAAAGCTACACAGGCTCTACCGTTGGAAAAAGTAAAAATTGATAACCTAAAAGAAGTGATGGTTGATCCGACCAACACCGCCATGTTTGAACAAGCTCGACACCTTATTTCTTCAAACATTTCTGTTGCTTACGGAATAATGTTCACGACTTGTGCTTTGGCTTATCTTATTGCATGGGGAATAATGAAAACCTTGGTACCAAAACATACAGTAATTACCGATTTGTAATCGCTTGCTAATATGCAAATAACTCAAAAAAGCCTCTTCAGTTAATCTGAAGAGGCTTTTTTTAATCAATTCTATTGGAAAGAAACGGATACTTATTTATCAAACTTACTTTCCGTTGCTCAGTATTATTCTTAAACTTTTTAAATTCATCAGAATCAATGTGCAAAGGGAGATGTGATAAATCAGCTGCCAGTTGCTCCAATTCCTTTTTTATAAGTAATGTTTCATCATTAAAATAAGTTTCCGAAAATCGCTTCCAAATGTAATCTACAGCCACTTCAGAAGGATGAAGCATATCCGATGCGTAATAACGATAATCACGCAATTCGTCCATCATAATTTCGTAGGCTGGGAAATAATCTACCTGCGGAAATTGCTTCTGAAGCGCTTCAATGGCTAGTAATAAAATACATTTACTTAGATTGTTTTCATGCGCACCATCCTTAAAATGACGGATGGGGCTGACGCTGAAAATAAATTTGAGGTTCGGAAAATGCGTTTGAAGTTTCGAAATCAAACTGGTATATTCACTCACAATTTCTTCCACTGTCAATCTTCGACGTAAAAAATCACTGGCAGGCAATTTATGACAATTGGAAACCACTCTCCCACTCTTTTTTTCTTCAAAAACCCATGCAGTTCCAAAAGTAATCAACATGAAATCTGCATGTTGTAGAAATTCAGCTGCACTTTCTAATCTTGAATTTATATCTTCCAAACAAGTTTCTGAATTTATCGTTGAAAATAAACTGCTGTGCGAAAAACTCTGCCATAGTGATTTATTTTCAAAAATATCATTATGAGTAAACTGTTTATTTTCAAGCAATAATTCGAAACTATTCTTTATTGAAATCGGATTATAGAGTACACCGAAAGGATTAATATCGGTCTGGAAATACGCATCATGCATTTTCTTGCCAATATTTTCGGCAAAACATGAACCCAAAGTCATTACTTTATCTTGGTAGGTTATGCTTAAAGCTGAGGATTTTATATTTACTGCTGTATAAAACATAGGTTTTGTCCTTATTTAGTTACGTAAAAGTAATACAAAAAAAAACATCAATCAAACAGCTGATGAAAAGGCTATTTGATTGATGCTTAAAAATTACAATTCTGTCATTTAATTTTAAACACTTCCTATTTTTTTAAATTAGAAATTTGCTGAAATTCAATCAGTTGCTGCACAGTAACAGGGTTGGTATTTTGTGCATGAATATTTAGATGCACATCGGTATTGTGATGAATGAAATTGATTTCAGCTGTGTTATTCTGCTTTTTTTCAGGTATATATAAAATTATGAGTAGTACAATTGATACTACCATTATCAATAATAAATTTAGAGTTTCTTTGTCTTTCATACGCGGCAGTTAATAAGGTGAATAGATTTCGTTTGATTTTTTTTATTGACTGCAAATATAAAGAATAATATCAAACAATTGATATATAGATATATGTAGTATTTTATAGCCTTAAATAATACTTTTTACTACAGGAAATAGGCATATTATTTGAATAAATCATTTCATATATAAATCAGAATAACTCAATAATAATTTTTGAGTTTATAATTCAGATAATGAAGACTTTTATTTTTATATCGATTTGTAGCAGCAGATTTATTAATAGTCAAATGAGGTATTTATTGCTACATTTCTATACATTTATTTTTCAGAATATTTTAACGATGTCATTTATTTGAGTCAAATTGCGATTTAAAGCAATAGATTTAAAATTAAAAACCCAAACATATAACATAATTTAACTCGCAAGATGCTTTTAAGCACAAAATTATATCAAAACAAACGAATTGAGATTTCAACAAACTATTTTGTCATTCAAATTAGTTTGCGTACTTTTGCAGCGTAATAAATGTGGAGAGATTTGGACTGCTTGCAACCACAGAAAAAAATGCTAAATCGCAACCCATTTTCTGCATCACGCAAAGTCCTCCCAAGCCCCTTCCATATTTAATATTTAAACGATTTAATGCATTGGTAATAAACCAATAGCATGAATTGTCAATTATTAATTCTTAATCATTAATTAAAAAGAATATGGGATATTTATTTTCATCCGAATCGGTTTCGGAAGGTCATCCAGACAAAGTAGCCGACCAAATTTCAGACGCCATCCTCGATAACTTTTTGGCACTGGACAAAGACTCTAAAGTAGCTTGCGAAACCTTGGTAACAACCGGACAAGTGGTATTGGCAGGCGAAGTAAAAACGTCAACTTACATTGATGTTCAATCAGTTGCTCGTCGCGTTATCAACCGCATTGGTTATACCAAGGCTGAATATAAATTCGACGGTGACTCGTGCGGAATTTTCTCTTCATTGCACGAACAATCTGCTGATATCAACCGTGGTGTGGAACGTGAAGACCCAATGAATCAAGGTGCTGGCGACCAAGGAATGATGTTTGGTTATGCTTGTAACGAAACAAAAAACTTGATGCCTATTGCACTCGATTTATCACATGCATTGGTACAAGAATTGGCTGGAATTCGCAAAGAAGGAGTGGTAATGACTTACCTCCGCCCCGATTCAAAATCGCAAGTAACCATTGAGTATGACGACAATAACCAACCGGTGAAAGTACATACAGTCGTGGTTTCTACTCAACATGACGATTTCGTTAAACCTTCTGCTGATAAAACTGAAGATGAAGCTGATGAAGAAATGTTGGCTGTAATCCGTCAGGATGTAAAAGACTTTTTGATTCCTCGCGTAAAAGCTTTGGACGTTCAATTTGAGCAATTATTCAAAGAGGATTTAATTTTGCACGTTAATCCAACAGGTAAGTTTGTTATTGGTGGCCCTCATGGTGATACTGGATTGACTGGTCGTAAAATTATTGTTGATACTTACGGCGGTAAAGGTGCTCACGGTGGTGGAGCATTCTCTGGTAAAGATCCTTCGAAAGTAGACCGTTCTGCAGCTTATGCAGCGCGTCATATTGCCAAGAACATTGTGGCAGCAGGACTTGCCAACGAAGTGTTGGTGCAAGTGGCTTATGCTATCGGCGTTGCTAAACCAATGAACTTGTACGTAAATACTTACGGAACTGCTCAGGTAAAATTAGCCGATGGTGAAATAGCAATCAAAATTGAAAAACTGTTTGATATGCGCCCAAAAGCCATTGAAGAACGTTTGAAATTGCGCTTCCCAATCTACGAGGAAACTGCGTCTTACGGACATATGGGCCGCACGCCGGTGGAAGTTGTAAAAAACTTCAAAAACGGTAACGGTGAGGAATTTACTCGTACAGTAGAACTATTTACATGGGAAAAACTAGACAAAGTAAAAGAAATAAAAGCCGAATTTGGATTGTAGTAATATCTTTTTATAAGATATTATAAACACAATAATTGAAGCCCGACATACAATGTATGCCGGGCTTTTTTGTACATAACCATATAAGCGCTTTGTAACCTATGTTGCACAAACCAGAATTGAGAGTTTGAACGCAAATGACGCAAAAATAAAAACGCAAATCAGAAAAATATTTTTAAGGTATCTGTCAATGACACATGTTGAAAAAATGTTCCTGAATTTTTTATTAATTAATTGGCGGATATTTGCGTTATTTGCGTTCAAAAATCATATTATTAAGCAGAGAATTCAGCTATTTGAGAAATAAGGTTCTACCAAGCTTTTTTCATAAATAAAACTCTGTGTAAAAATTATATGACTAGGATACAATCATAGTACTAGTTTTATTCCCCCTTTAGGGGGTTAGGGGGCTTATTACATTTTTTATTCCCACTCCTTCCAAATTCAATTAAATAACTGAACTTCAATACTTATTGTACATTATACAGTATGATATTTTTCTTATTGTACAAAATACATAATTCAATTTACTGATTATGTGTTTTATAACATAATATTTCATATTCAATATTTCAAATAAACCATCTATTTTTGTCGGCGTAATTAAATGTATTGATTTTATGGCGAACGAAAATATATATAATCCTCACGTTTCTGTCGATTGTGTTGTATTCGGTTTTGATGGCGAAAAGCTGAAAGTTTTGCTCATAGAACGCAGCATTACGGAGCAAAACGAATTGTACAATGACAAAAAACTTCCGGGAAGTATCATCCTGAACGATGAAGATTTGGACGATGCTGCTTCAAGGATTTTAAATGAACTGACAGGATTGAAAAACATCTATTTGAGCCAGTTCAAGAGTTTCGGAAGTCCAAACCGTACTAAGAATCCAAGGGATATACTTTGGCTCGAAAATACGATGCATCTTAAAATCGGTCGTATTGTATCTGTGGCATATATTGCACTCATCAAAATTGACAGAAAGATAAAGTTTAATACAGAAAATACGTCTGCGAATTGGTATGATGTGAATGAAATATCGAAAATGCAGTTGGCATTTGACCACAATCAAATAATTGAGAACGGATTGCTACACATTCGCCATCAACTGGAAGTAGAACCACATTTAATGTTTGAGTTATTGCCAAAGAAATTCACCATTTCACAACTTAGAACGCTGTACGACATGATTCATCAAACAGTGTCCGACGTGAGGAATTTCCAGAAGAAAGCAGCACAAATGCCATATTTGGTAATGCTAGATGAAGTGGAAGAAGGCGTTCCACACAGGGCTGGGAGGCTTTATAGGTATAAGAAATAGGAAGAACCCCTAGCCCCTAAAGGGGAAAAAGGAAAGAACCCCTAGCCCCTAAAGGGGAACTAAGCAAGTATTGTCAAAATTATTTCTACTTTCAATTATCAAATCAAAATATAAAACAATAGCAACTTCAATCCTCCGCCAGCTGGCGGACTAGGGGTTCTCTTAAAAAATAATCAATACTAACTTCTCTTGCTCCCCTTTAGGGGCTGGGGGTCATTAATTTTTTTATGTATCTACTCGGTTATGATTTAGGTAGTTCGTCGGTAAAGGCGAGTTTGGTGAATGCAGAAACAGGCGAATGTGTTTCGTCTGCATTTTTCCCAAAAAAGGAAATGGAGATAAAGTCGGTGAAAGCCGGTTGGGCTGAACAAGACACCGAAACATGGTGGACTAATCTGAAATTGGCTACAGAAGCTGTTTTGTCAGAATTTGGCACCGATTCGGCAGCCATCAAGGCCATCGGGATTTCTTATCAAATGCATGGTTTGGTATTGGTGGATGAAAACCAAAAAGCCATCCGCGATTCAATTATCTGGTGCGACAGTCGTGCTGTACCTTACGGACAAAAAGCATTCGAAGAAATTGGCAGCGAGAAATGTCTTTCTTATTTATTGAATACTCCTGGTAATTTCACCTTATCGAAAATGGCTTGGGTAAAAGAAAATGAGCCTGAAAACTTTGCGAAAGCAAAATACTATATGTTACCTGGCGATTATCTTGCCATGCGCATGACTGGCAAGGCTGCAACAACCGCTTCTGGTTTATCGGAAGGAATCTCATGGGATTTCAAAAACGAAGAACCTGCAAAGTTCTTGTATGATTATTTCGGTTTTGATACCAATTTAATTCCAGAAATTGTTCCAACATTCGGACAACAAGGAAACCTAACCGAAGAAATAGCCAAAGAATTAGGCTTGGCTGCAGGTACACCCATCACTTATCGTGGTGGTGACCAACCAAACAACGCTTTATCGCTCAACGTATTGAACCCAGGCGAAGTTGCTGCAACCGGAGGCACTTCGGGCGTGGTATACGGTGTGAACGACGATGCAAAATACGACCCACAATCACGTGTCAACTCATTTGCTCACGTGAATCATACAGCCGCAGCTGCACGAATCGGTGTTTTGCTTTGCATCAACGGAACAGCCATTTTGAATACCTGGATCAAGAACAATGTGGCTCCAGAAGGCATCAGTTATGCCGAAATGAATGAATTGGCCGCTCAGATTCCAGTTGGAAGTGACGGTGTAAGCATTGTCCCTTTTGGAAATGGTGCAGAAAGAGTTTTGGGCAACCAAGAACCAAACTGCTCTATCCACGGAATCAATTTTAATCGCCACACAAAAGCACATTTGGCCCGTGCAGCCCACGAAGGTATTGCCTTCTCGTTTAAATACGGAATGGACATTATGAACCAAATGGGTATCGAAACAAAAACGATCCGCGCTGGTCATGCCAATTTATTCTTGAGCCCCATTTTCCGTCAAACATTGGCAAATATCACAGGTGCAACCATTGAACTGTACAATACAGATGGTTCGGTAGGTGCTGCTCGTGGAGCTGGAATTGGCGCCGGAATTTACAAAAATGCAGAGGAAGCTTTTGCAACATTGAAAAAAATCATTGTAGTAAAACCAGTTCAAGAAGATGTGGCTGCAAGTATGGAAGCTTATGAAAGATGGGAAAAACACATTTAATTTACCATTTACAGATTTACCATTTACTATTGGAAGACAAACTTTCCAAAATAAAACGTATACAAATAACAATCAAAAACGTCAAAGGCAAGTAATGCTAATGGCTAATAACAATCAAACATCAATAAAGTTATGAGCGCAAAAATCTATTTTCCATCAGTGGAAGCAATCAAATTCGAAGGTAAAGAAAGTAAAAACCCATTGGCATTTCGTTACTACGATGCTGAAAAAGTGGTGTATGGTAAAACCATGAAAGACTGGTTTAAATTCAGTATGGCTTGGTGGCATACTTTGTGTGCTGAAGGTGGCGATCCATTCGGTGGTGGCACACAAGTTCATCCTTGGGTAGGTGCTGCTGATGCTTTGCAAGCTGCCAAAGACAAAATGGATGCAGGTTTTGAGTTCATGACCAAAATTGGTATTGAATACTACTGTTTCCACGATTTGGATTTAATCAGCGAAGGCAACAGCATCGAAGAATATGAAGCCAACCTGAAAGCCATCGTTGCTTATGCAAAAGAAAAACAAGCTGCCACAGGTATCAAACTAATGTGGGGTACTGCCAATGTTTTCTCTCCAGCTCGTTACATGAATGGTGCCAGCACCAATCCTGATTTTGATGCAGCTGCGCGCGCCATGGTTCAAATCAAAAATGCAATTGACGCCACTATCGATTTGGGTGGACGTGGTTATGTATTCTGGGGAGGCCGCGAAGGGTATATGTCATTGTTGAACACCGACATGAAACGTGAGAAACAACACATGGGTACCATGTTGCAAAAAGCGCGTGATTATGCTCGTGCAAAAGGTTTCAAAGGCGTATTCCTTATTGAGCCAAAACCAATGGAGCCAATGAAACATCAATATGATGCTGATACTGAAACAGTAATCGGTTTCTTGAAAGAATTTGGTTTGGAAAATGATTTCAAAATCAACATTGAAGTGAATCACGCTACTTTGGCTGGTCATACTTTCGAGCATGAATTGCAATGTGCAGTTGACGCTGGCATGTTGGGTGCTATCGACGCCAACCGCGGTGATGTTCAAAACGGTTGGGACACTGACCAATTCCCAATTGATGTTTATGAATTGACGCAAGCCATGTTGGTGGTGCTACAAGGTGGTGGCATGCAAGGTGGTGGTACCAACTTCGACGCTAAAATCCGTCGTAACTCTACTGATAACAATGATTTATTCATTGCACACGTTTCGGCCATGGATGTTATGGCTCGCTCTTTGGAAGCTGCAGCTGCCATTTTGGAAGAGTCTCCTTACAAAAAAATGGTGTCTGACCGCTATGCTTCTTACGATGCAGGAAAAGGTAAAGAATTTGAAGAAGGCAAACTTTCTTTGGAAGATGTTTACGCTTACGCAAAAGCAAATGGCGAACCAAACCAAATTAGCGGAAAACAAGAGCTTTACGAAGCCATTGTAAATATGTATATCTAAAAATTTGTCTGAGGTCTAAAGTCAAATGTCGAAAGACTTTGGACTTTAGACCTTTGACTTTAGACCAAATTTAATAATATGAACACAGACAAAGGAAGTAAATTGTATAT
>JBAXAD010000063.1:0-16862 GCA_037142715.1 Paludibacter sp.
GTAAGTATATTGTTTGAACCTGTTATTTACATCGAGCGTATCAAAAATGACCTGCTCATCCTTGATTTGCAACTTATTTTTGTCATTCAATAGCAAATTTGAAGATTTACTTACGCCCCAAAATTGAACTGAATTTGAAATTTCTCCGTTTTTTCCAATAGCTGTCAGATTGTTATATCCTTCTGTTTCAGATTTAATTTGCAATTTGTTAGATTTCAGATTCACCCCTGTAAGTGTCAGTTCTGTTTTTTTACCCACTTTGGCTACTGCAGGATAAACCGACTGCACAAAAGGGATTTCGCCCAGTTCAATACGGTAATTAAAATCCTCGCGACCACGATATATGGCATCATGAATCTCCAATGTATAAGTGTCATTTTCAGGAACTTTCAATACAATCGTCGGGTCCACATTGATGCGATAATCGTCGCAGTAAGCCACTTCTTTCCCCTTGCTATCTTTTAGGCTGAGTACCGCCTGAAACCAACCCGGCACAGCATCGGCAATGAATGGAACCAATGCACGCGCTTTTACCGATATAACCAAAGTGATGCCTTTCTCAGCTTTGAAACTAAAATAATCGGTTTCGCCCGGAAGAATCTGACCGCATAAAACAGCAGGCAGATTTTCCACCTGATTCGGTTTTTGCAATGTTGAGCCTTTGGTTTCCAGCACATTTGGATATTGCCCCACTTCAAAATTCAGCTTGCTGGAAATTCCCACTGGCGACTGCAACCGTAAATCGCGCATGCCCGGAGTTGCACTTTTATCTACTGTTATACGAATTCTCAACTGGTCGGCAAGTTGTGGACTGCTTTGGTCGTCGAGTTTTAGAGACTTTTTCTTTTTCAATGAAGTTTGTACTTCCTCAGTTGGTTGAATAATTTCGGCCTTCACTCCTTTTCCGCTTACAATCACACTTGTAGTTTTACTAACATTCATACCGCCAACAACGACTTCGGCAGTGGTACCACGTTCAGCTCCGGCGGGATAAATATATCCTACTGATATTTTTTGGGCAAATAGATTTGAAGCGATAAAAAACATCACCAACAACAAACCGTTCACTTTCAATACATTCCGTTTCATAGTATTATTTCTTAATCAGTTCAAGTAGCAAACCATTGCTCTGGCCTTTTTTGTCGAGCGATGGTAACAGTGGTAAATTTCCTTCAATCGCGTGTGGCAAAGTTCCATAAGGGTCAATGCCCATCAGTTTATATACCGTGCCAATAAGATCACTAGGATACACTTTCCGTTCCAGAATATTTTCTCCGGTGGCATCTGTTTTTCCAAGCACTTTGCCCGGAATAAAACCACCACCGGCTACAAGATACGAAAATGCAGCACTAAAATGGCTTCGACCACCGTTCCAAGGTGCTTCCCACAATACCTTGGGTGTGCGTCCGAACTCACCACCGCAAAGCACTATGGTATTTTGCAACAAACCTTTTTCATCCAAGTCGGTCAGTAATGCCCACAATGCCCTATCGAGTTCAGGCAGCATTTGATTCATTTTCTGAAAATGCACCTTGTGAGTATCCCAGCCGGTGGTTCGGACATTGATTACGGGCACACCGGCCTCCACTAATCTTCGAGCCACCAAACAGGATTGCCCCAGTCGGTTCACACCATATTTTTCACGCATTTCATTGGTTTCGTTTTTCAAATTGAAAACTTCCTTCAATTTTCCGCTTATCAATTCTATATTTTGTATTCTGAAAGATTGTATGGTTGATTCATCCACTTCTTTCATTCTGTCTTTATTTAGCATTTCAAAACCAGCGAGCAGATTCATTCTTTCTTTGAAATTTTCGAGTGGCACAAAAGTATTTACCAACCCATCCACTTCAAAAATTTGCTTTTCTGGTGCGCCTTTGGTATCAAATGATTTGAATGAATTACCAAGAAAACCACCCTCATTGAAACGTGTATTGGCACCAACAACAGAAATATAAGGAGGCAAAATTCCTTTGTATGAGTTCTGAAACTTATAGGAGATGACTGCCCCGAAGGATGGATATACCACCGAACCACCAGTCATATCACCAGAAATCATCGCATAATGACCTGTTTCATGGCCATTTAACCCGTGAGTCATGCTTCGAATCAGACTAAATTTATCGGCTATCTTACTGAGTTGGATGAACTTTTCGCCAAGCACCATCTCAGGCACATTGGTTTGTTGCACATTTTTATAATTGCCATAAATGTCGCGAGTAGCATCTGGTTTGGGGTCGAAAGTATCCGTTTGCGACGGGCCACCATCCAGATAAATCAGGATAACCGATTTTGCCTGCTGTGCCTCTATCAGCGAAATAAAAAGGGAAAAGATAATAAGTGTGAGCGTTCTTATATTACACATGTAGCATCAGGATTAATGGTTATATAAAAATTCAGTACTGTTTAATTCCAACCAAGTCAAATCATAGCACAACTGTTTGTTGGTAAGCTTATTTTTAGAAATATATGATTTAAAAAGCTGAACTTCTGCAGCTGTGGGATAGCGAGACAAAACAGTGAGTGTTATTGCTTTACAAATTTCATCTGCTGAAAGTTGTTTTTTGTTTATGTCATTCAGCACCGGACTTTTCCTGATTTTATTCTCGAGTTCTGATGAGTTCATAAGGAAAAGTAGCTGCCTGCCATTCAGTTCTTTAACATGCTGACTTTCTAGTGAAACATCCCTCGACGACCGTCCGAAAAGTTCCAATGCTGAGCTCGAAACCGTTGCATCGCCCAATTCGACAGAATGAGTTCCGATTGGGAAAAACGAAAACGGTTCGGGAACGCGACTGCTATATTGGTCTGAAATTCCTGTAATATCGGCAATTGCATCAACAATCACTTCGGCATTCAGCCGGGTAGGTTTAAATGTTCCAACGCCCGAATTGGCACACTGAAAAGCATAGGACTGTAGTATTTCACGGACTAAAGCTTTCATATCATAATCCGAAGCAACAAATCTTTTTGTCAGATAATCAAGTAGTTCTGGTTTCGACGGTGGGTTTTTCACACCCCAATCGTCTGGTTCATTTACAAGTCCCTGTCCCAACACCCAGTACCAAAGTCGGTTGGCCATCATTGCTGCAAAACGCTTGTTGGAAGCATCTGTCAACCAATTTACATAACTGATTCGCCAATCCTCATTTTCGGTCAATGTGAGTGATTTATCGCCGATAAGAACAGCATTCGTTGGAGGCTTCATGCGATAATCCACATAAACAATTTCCTCTTTCCATTCCTTGGTGCTTTTGTATCGGAGTTGGCTGAAAAACACTTTTCCCTCATCAGTTGGTTTTCGGTTTCCCAAAAATAGAAGTTGAATATTACTGTAAATATTGTCGGGAGTTTTGCGGGGAAAAGCACGAAAGAAATTGACCGCCGGAACTCTGAAATTACTTCCTTTGGAGAGTAATAATTCGCGAACCATCAATTGATAAGGCGTATTTGAAGCCAGTTTCTCGTGCACCCAACGGTTGTAAGCCTGCACACCGTTTGGCCACAAATTGCTTGGAAATTCTGATTTTATCCGAAGCATATCACCCCACAAATTCCCAAAATAGCTCAGGTATTCGTCGGATTCGAGCAAGGTGTCAATCAGTTTCTTGCGCTTATTCGGGTCGATTGAATTCAGATATTCAGCTGCCTTTTCTTTTTGTGGCAACTTACCGGTAACGCTCAGATAAGTTCTTCGCAGAAAAACTTCATCGTTGCATAAGGCTGGTTTTTCGCCTTTTATAACAAAAAAAGCATCAATACTCTGTGCCGGTACAACTGCGGTTGTGAGAAATAAAACGATAAAAATCATACAAAATCTCATGGTGATATTCTTTAGATTATAATTCGGTCATAGCCACTCCTTCTATCTCAACCAACAATTCCTCTCGGCAAACTGCTGCACACACGTAAATCTGACTGATTCCCGTAAACTCTGCTTCAACCACTTGACGTACAGCTTCAAAGTCAACAGTTTCCTTTACATATATCCGCAAATGTACAATTTTTAATTCACCGGAAAAATTAATGCCGTTTTCTTTCAGGTTTTCTGTAGAAATCAAATGTCGGATGAGTGCAATCGTCTGACTAGTTTGTGTTGTTACAGTCACATTTGTAAGGCTTTGCTCACCCAGAATAGCTGCGGTTCCTGAAATAAAACAGCAGGCAGACTGACCATTAACGACCAGTTTTGCTCGTTCAAACTTTGGAGTTTCCTTCTTTTCCGATTTTCCTAATAACGTATTAGAATAGCGGTAAGCAGCCAATTGTAGTGAATTCTCAACTGGCAAAATCTGCGAATTATTATGAAACTGAACGGCAATTAAACAGACAATCACGGCATGAATATCCATCGAAATTCCAGTTGCCGCAGGGAAACCATTTTCCCATTTTACTGGACTATAAAACCGAGCGCGTTCGTTGTTGAATTCCTGATAGTTCTGGCAATTATTTTCAACTGCCGTAATGTGCCCGATATAATTCCATTGACGAATTATATTCTCAACAGGCATGGATACCGTTTTTAGAATCTTCTGAATCTTATTGAGAATGTCGAAACTTTGTTCTGCAATCGGCTTCCAAAGCTGGTCGGACATCATGCCTTCAATCAATATCGCACTAAAATCATCTGTTTCAGTTGTCAAATACCGACCTTCGGGCATTTCGTGATAACAAACATCTGAAGTATTTATTCCATCAGCAAGATAACCCACTTCGGCTATCAACGTATTTTCATTTTCGGGCATCTGTGCAATGTAACTAAGCAAAGGCAACCGCCCGAAAACTTGTTGCGCTGTCAGTCTAATTATTTCTGATTTCGACAGGTAATCATCATCTGTTACCCCTCCAAAAACATTGATTGTCAATACTCTATCTTTTTTAGGAATAGAACTAAAAAGCTGATAAACGGTTTCTGAAAACAGGTCACAAGTAGCCGAAAAAGAGTGGTAGTTGACAAACAGCATAATGAGGATGTGATTTATTGGATTTTTTTTAACTAACAGACCCATAACTTCGCGAAAATTAGTTAGTTTCAAGTTATTGACTATTCATAATCGTTAAGGTTTAAGGTAGATTAAAAAAAATGAGTATTTATACATTTTATTCAAAAAAGTAATTGTAGCATTCATTATCCATTTTCTTGAATTCAAGTTAACAAGCGAAAGTTACAGTCTTGATAACAAGGACGGAAAAATGTATTATGCTTTGAAAAATCACATCAAAAAACACTTCTATGTAATCGCAAAAATGTCCGAAAAATTACTAGATTTTCCGGACATTCTTGTTCCTTACGATTTGAAGTTAATCCCTAAAACAGGGTTAACTGCCCAGTCACATCATCGATAATCCGCTTTTGGTCAATATCACTTTGACCCGTTTTTGGCACTTTATCTCTCTTGAGTTTTAACGGTTTTTGTTGTGGTTCTTCCTCTATTTCTAAAGATGCCGTTTGCTCTTCTACTTCTTCAGAAATCTCAGCAGTTTTTTCAACATTATTGTCTACTTCTACAACGTCAATATCCACTTCTAAAACTTCATCTACAAGCTCAATTTCTTCAGAATTATTATCATCATCGCCACCGTCATTATCATCTGGAGCTTCCTCTTTTACGGGTGCAAAGCGCAGTGGTTCCAATTCTTTAATGGTTGCCACCTCAAAAGTGGTCAATCGTTTGCCTTTTGCTTTATAACTTTTCACACCGATAAACTCCTCAGCATCAATTACCAACGCTTCACGGAACGCATCATTTCCTCCGAATGACACTTCAAAACGCGGAAAATCAACTTCAGACATTACAAGCAACTTGGAATCAGGATTGTCACCCAACAAGTTTTGCGGTTTTTGAGAAGCTTCTAATTGAAAGCGCTTTAGGTAATAAAATTTCTGCTCGGCATCATACAATGCTACTGTCCAAACTTTATTGGCATCAAATTTCTCTATTGCAATAATGTCCTTGTCGTAATGATTGTTAAGATCGAAATTGCTGGTATAGAAATTCCCTTTACTAGAAACAACCAAAATCAAATCGTCACTTTGGAACTCGCCCAAATGTTCGCCACGGTTATCATAATTCAGGCGAAGCACGTCGCGGTCGAACCAAACTTGACGTCCACCCAAAGTAGAACCGCCTTTCTGCTTCAATGTTATTTTCAGAATGTCATTTTTGGTCAGCACATTCCCCATAGATTGACGTCCCTTGATGGCAATTTCTGAGAAATCTTTTTCGAAAGCCAACTTAAACAATCGAGGTTTGGGTTTCAAAGTAACACGAATCACCTCGGCTTCGGCATTCGGATTCATTGTAAAATAAACCACTTTCGTACCAGCCGTCCCTTGCGTTATATCGTATTCTTTATCACGCGTAATACCATTTACCGAGAAACGTTTAATGTAATATGGTCCAATTTTGCCATCACGATATATGGTATTGTAAACCGTACGCTTGTCATTCTTTTTAAATACATCCAAATGCAGAATATTTTTTCCAACAAAAAGCTTGTCCACCACTTTCACAATTTTATATTTTCCATCTTTGAAGAAAATAATAATGTCGTCAATATCAGAACAATTGCACACAAATTCGTCCTTTTTGAGCGCAGTCCCAATAAAACCTTCTTCATAGTTCACATAAAGTTTCTCGTTGGCTTCCACCACTTTGGAGGCTACAATGGTTTCGAAATTACGAATTTCTGTCAAACGTGGATGGTCTTTTCCGTATTTGGCTTTCAAACCTTCGTACCAAGCAATTGTAAATTCAATGATATGAGCCAAATGATGGTTTATCTCATCAATTTTCTTCTGAATAGCCAACAATGTATCGGTTGCTTTATCAGAGTCGAACTTGGTGATACGCATCATCTTTATCTCGAGCAATTTCAAAAAATCCTCTCGAACAATTTCGCGAATAAAATCTTTCTTGAACGGTTCTAATCGCTTGTCAATATGAGCAATAACTTCATCTTGAGAAGTACTGTCCTCAAATCCTTTGTCCTTATAAATGCGGTTTTCGATGAAAATTTTTTCGAGCGAAGTAAAGAAAAGTTGCTCCTGCAATTCAGCTTTCTGTATTTCCAGTTCCAATTGCAACAACTCCACCGTATGCTGGCAACTAATGCGCAACATTTCACTAACCCCACAAAATCGCGGTTTATTATCGTGAATAACGCAGCAGTTGGGCGAAATGCTCAATTCGCAATCGGTAAAGGCAAATAGAGCATCAATGGTTTTATCGGAAGATGAGCCCGGAATCAAATGCACCAAAATTTCCACGTTGGCGGAAGTATTATCATCCACCTTTCGGATTTTTATTTTGCCCTTATCGCTGGCTTTTATGATGGATTCAATGAGTTTGGAAGTATTCGAACCAAAAGGAATTTCGGTAATGACCAGCGTTTTGTTGTCCACTTTGCCAATTTTAGCCCGAATTTTTACAGCGCCACCACGCTCACCGTCATTATATCGGCTGACATCAATTGAGCCACCAGTTTGAAAATCAGGAAGCAATATAAAACTCTCGCCACGCAAATGAGCGATACAAGCATCCAATAATTCGTTGAAGTTATGCGGCAGAATCTTCGAGTTCAAACCAACTGCAATTCCCTCTACACCTTGTGCCAATAAAAGTGGAAATTTTACGGGCAGCGCAATCGGTTCTTTATTTCGTCCATCATACGAAGCTTTCCATTCAGTAGTTTTCGGATTAAAAACCGTTTCGAGTGCAAATTTCGACAATCGTGCTTCAATGTAACGTGGCGCAGCAGCTCCGTCACCAGTTAGTATATTTCCCCAGTTTCCCTGGCAATCAATTAGCAAATCTTTCTGTCCGAGCTGCACCAACGCATCACCAATGGAAGCATCACCGTGTGGGTGAAACTGCATGGTATGACCCACAATGTTGGCCACTTTATTGTAGCGACCATCATCCAACCGCTTCATGGAGTGCAAGATACGACGTTGTACAGGTTTCAGTCCATCGTAAATGTCGGGTACGGCGCGTTCCAGAATCACGTACGAGGCATAGTCCAAAAACCAGTTTTGGTACATCCCCGACAAGTGATGTTTCACCGCATCGTCTTTAATTTTAGGTACTTTGTAGGTAGAATGTGCAGCAGATTCAGCATCGCTATTGACTTCATCATTGACATCTTCGGCTGCGTCCGTCAATTCGTCTTCCTCGTTTTCTGCGTCTATTATTTCGTCTGTGCTCATTTGGAAAGTTTATTAAAAAAACCCAACTCAGTGGGCAATAGATTTTTTCATTTTCAACCGACAAAAATACAAAAAAAATAGTAACTTTGCAGCTCTTTTTTATTAAGAATATATTTTAGTTTTATACAGCTTTTCAAAAAACTAATTTGTAAGATTTTTAGTCGTATCAACAAGGGCGTTTTCTGACAATTATACTGCTAAATGTACCATTTCTTAATCATTCATTCAATTATATTGAAATAATTTTTTGGGTTACATGCCCTATTCTATTGATAGATAACAATATATAAATATCTTTTGTTGCTGGCAAAAGATGTCTTTTGCTGATAACAAAAGATAATTCAAACAACAAACAAATTACAACTATATAATTATGGCTTCACAAGAAGATATTTTTAAAAAATTAATTGCGCATTGCAAAGAGTACGGATTTGTATTTCCATCGAGCGAAATTTACGATGGATTGGCTGCTGTGTATGATTACGGTCAGAATGGTGTGGAACTCAAAAATAACATCAAGAAATATTGGTGGGATTCAATGGTTTTGCTCAATGAAAACGTGGTAGGACTAGATTCTGCTATTTTCATGCACCCAACTACCTGGAAAGCTTCTGGTCACGTTGACGCTTTCAACGACCCGTTGATTGACAACAAAGACAGTAAAAAACGCTACCGTGCTGATGTGCTGATTGAAGATTTATTGGCAAAATACGATGATAAAATAAACAAGGAAGTGGAAAAAGCAGCCAAACGTTTTGGCGAAAGCTTTGATGCTGCAGTTTTCCGTTCAACGAATGAACGCGTGTTGGAAAATCAAGCCAAGCGTGATGAAATTCATGGACGATTTGTAAAAGCGCTGAATGACAGCAATCTTGTTGAACTAAAAGCCATCATTGAGGACTACGAAGTAGTTTGCCCTGTGAGCGGAACACGCAATTGGACAGATGTTCGTCAGTTCAATCTGATGTTCTCAACAGAAATTGGCGCAACTGCCGATGGCGCGATGAAAATATATCTCCGCCCCGAAACTGCACAAGGTATTTTTGTAAACTACCTGAATGTGCAAAAAACAGGGCGCATGAAAATTCCTTTTGGAATATGCCAAATTGGTAAAGCTTTCCGCAATGAAATCGTAGCTCGTCAGTTTATTTTCCGTATGCGTGAGTTTGAACAAATGGAAATGCAATTCTTTGTTCGTCCTGGTGAAGAAATGAAATGGTTTGAGCACTGGAAACAAATGCGCTTGAAATGGCACAAAGCCCTTGGACTTGGCGACCATAAATACCGTTTCCACGACCACGACAAATTGGCGCATTATGCCAATGCAGCTACCGACATTGAATTTGAAATGCCTTTTGGGTTCAAAGAAGTAGAAGGAATTCATTCGCGTACCGATTTTGATTTAGGTAGTCATGAGAAATTCTCAGGTAAAAATATCAAGTATTTTGATCCGGAAATCAACGAATCCTACACTCCGTACGTTATCGAAACTTCCATTGGCGTGGACCGTACGTTCCTTTCTATAATGGCCGCTTCATACAACGAAGAAGTGCTAGAAGGTGGTGATAGCCGTGTGGTGTTGAATTTACCACCTGTCCTTGCTCCTATCAAAGCAGCCATTTTACCATTGGTAAAAAAAGATGGTCTGCCCGAAAAAGCGCGTGAAATTATGAACGAATTAAAGTTCGATTTCAAATGTGCTTACGACGAAAAAGACTCGATAGGAAAACGCTATCGTCGTCAAGATGCCGTTGGGACACCATTCTGTATCACTGTTGACCACCAAACTATGGAGGACAATACAGTAACCATTCGCTATCGTGACACCATGCTTCAAGAGCGTGTTGCTGTTAACGACTTACACAAAATCATAGGTGATTTGGTGAATATGAAAAACTTGTTCAAAAAAATAGTGGAATAAAATAGTCAAAAGACTCCAATAAAACGGACTTTCATGCATATGGAAGTCCGTTTTTATTTATTCATATTGATTACTAGAACAATAGACGTGAAAATATCAACGTTTAAATTAATTTTAAAAATAGTTTGCCGTTTGAGCTAATTATTATAAAACTTATTATATATTTGCAGTCTTAAAGATTAGGAACAACCCGAAAATCCCAAACAGAGTAAGGAGCGGATGCCGAAAAGCTTATGAGTAGGCAATAAAAGAAAAAAGAATTTATGAAAAAGAATTTATTGAAAGTAGCTTTTGTTTTTGGTGTATGTGTTATGATGACCTCTTGCTACACTATGACAGCAACAGTTGGAAAAGGTCCACAGACAGGTGAAAAAGTAGTAGGCCATAATCATTATTTAATTGATGGATTAGCACCAATTTCTACAGTAAATGTAAAAGAATTGTCTGGTAGTGCTCAAAACTATTCAATTACAATTTCTCACTCATTTATTGATGGATTTCTTGCTGCACTAACAAGTGGCATTTACACTCCGACAACAGTTACTATCACTAAGTAAAATTAATAAATTTATCATGACAAGTATATAAAAACTTGTCATGATATTTTCAAAATCAAAAAATGAGATATTTTTTATTGATAATTTCAACTTTCTTTATTATCTACCCACTATATGCAATAGCGAAATGCCTACTCGCATTCAATAGTCTTACAAATTATGGTTTGGGAGTGTTAGCAGGAAGCAGTTTGCTTTTACTTTTAGGAATCTCAATTTTAACCTACTCTATTAAGCTATTCAAACAAAAAACCAAAAAAACCTTATGAACAAGACCTTACAATTTCTAAGCTGCATTTTGGCAGGTTCAATTCTACTTGCAAGTTGTTCAAGCTCTACGATGATAATTTCCAATCCAAATAAAGCAAAAGTATATCTTGATGGCGAATTTGTTGGTGAAACACCATATAATCATACAGATAGTAAAATTGTAGGTAGTTCAATGGTAGTAAAAATAGAAAAAGAAGGTTACGTACCACTTATCAGCACAATAACTAAAGACGAAGAAATCAATGTTGGAGCTATAATTGGTGGTCTAATTGTAGCTGTACCTTTTTTATGGACTATGCAATATAAAGCTACACATTCTTATGAATTACAACAGGCAGTTAACGAGAGTACAACTACTCCAACGGAAACTGCCAAAATTCAAAATAGTCCAAAATCAAAATTGGATAAACTTAGAGAATTAAAACAACTTCTCGATGAGAAAATTATTACTCAACAAGAATTTGAAAAAGAGAAAGTGAAAGTATTGGAAGATACAAAACAATAACTAAATGGCTGGATTTCAAATAAGAAGTTCAGCCGATTTTTTTCCATTAAAAAAGCAGCCATCCGTTTCCGAACAACTGCTTTCCCGTGATTTTGATTTTGCAAAAATTGATGTTATTAATCTTCTTCCTTCTTCGAAGCTTCGTATTCTTTCAATAATTTCTCTTGAATATCCATTGGTACTAATTCATAACTGGCAAACTTCATGCTGAATGAAGCCCTACCGCCAGTAAGTGAACTCAGTGTTGTAGAATAAGCTCCAAGTTCTTTCAATGGTATTTTTGCGGAAAGTTTTTCATATCCTTTTTCGCTTTCCATTCCCATGATTATAGCCCGACGACCTTGTAAGTCACTCATCACATCGCCCAATCTGTCAGACGGTGCTTGAACAACCACATCGTAAACTGGTTCTAGCAATTTAGGACCAGCTTCCTTAAATGCTTGAGAAAACGCATGACGACCAGCCAAACGGAATGAAATTTCATTTGAGTCAACTGGGTGCATCTTGCCTTCATACACAATTACACGCACGTCACGAGCATAAGAACCTGTCAATGGACCTTGTTCCATGCGTTCCATAATTCCCTTCAAAATAGCGGGCAGAAATCGGGCATCGATAGATCCACCAACAATACTGTTGATGAAAACTAATTTTCCACCCCAATCTAAATCGATTACTTGCGTGTCGCGATTACTAATTTTAAACTCCTGACCATTAAATCGGAACATTTCTGGTACTGGCATTCCATCAAAATACGGTTCAATAATTAGGTGAACTTCACCAAACTGACCTGAACCACCCGATTGTTTCTTATGACGATAATCCGCACGTGCCACTTTGGTAATGGTTTCGCGATACGGAATTTTTGGTTCCTTAAATTCAATTGGAATTTTATCATTGTGCTCAACTCTCCATTTCAATGTACGTAAATGGAATTCACCTTGGCCGTACAATATGGTTTGTTTTAATTCCTTAGACAATTCAACTACCCAAGTTGGATCCTCTTCGTGCATACGGGTAAGCACCTCATTCAGTTTTTCTTCGTCCGCTTCCGAAACTGCTTTTATGGCTCGTCTAAACTTTGGTTCTGGATATTTAATTTCCTTGAAATCATACTCGCAACCTTTCACATTGAGCGTATTACCCGTGCGCGTATCTTTTAATTTTACAGTAGCACCAATATCACCAGCCACTATTTCTTCAACTTTAGTCCGAATTTGACCAGCAACTGCAAATATCTGACTGATACGTTCTTTTGAACTTCTATCTACATTTACCAAATCATCGCCTTCTTTCAACTTACCGCTCATCACCTTGAAATACGAAACTTCACCAATATGAGGTTCAACGCTTGTTTTGAATACATAAATACTGGTTGGACCATTCACATCGGCAGCAACTTCAATGCCGTCCATTGTTTTAGGTTTGTCACTAGCATTTACACTAGGAACAACATTTCCTACAAATTCCATTAACCTCCGTACACACATATCTTTACCGGCACAAACGCAGAATACAGGAAACATATCACGATGAATCATTCCTTTTTTAATACCAATACGTAATTCATCTTCTGTTAACGAACCTTGATCAAAGAATTTTTCCATCAACTCTTCATCGTGTTCAGCAGCTGCTTCCACCAATATATTGTGAAGCTCTTGTGCTTTCGCAATTTCTGAGTTTGGGATTTCTAATACATCAGGAACGCCACCTTCGGGTTTCCATTGGTACATTTTCATTTTCAAAACATCTACAACAGCATTGAATTGAGGACCAGTGGCAATAGGATATTGAATTTGAACCACTTTACTACCAAAATTCTCTTTGAGTTGCAATAATGTACGTTCAAAATCGGCCTTTTCTTGGTCGAGATGATTGGTAACGAAAATGACTGGTTTGTTGAATTTTTCGGTATAACGGAAGTGATTGTTAGTACCTACTTCTACACCATATTGGGTGTTGAGAAGAATTAATGCGGTATCGGTTACATTAAGAGAGGTTACAACGCCACCGATAAAATCGTCGGAACCTGGACAGTCGATAAAATTTAATTTTTTGTTGAGCCATTCCGTTTGAATAATAGTAGAAAAGACGGAATAGCCATACTCTTTTTCAACAGGGAAATAATCAGAAACAGTGTTTTGTCCACTAACAGTGCCTCTACGTTTTGTAACACCACTCTCGTAAAGCATAGCTTCCACAAGAGTGGTTTTCCCAGAGCCAGAACTTCCCAACAGTGAGATGTTCTTAATTTCATTTGATTGATATACTTTCATATCGTATTAAATTAGAAATGATTAATACTAAAAAATTAGTTGTTTTTTATTATGAAAAATCGTATGGCAATGTATGAAATCTTGACTAATATTTTATGAAAATATGTATGTTATTAAACAGTGTTTTTGAGCAGTAAATGAGATAAAAAAATAACCCCTAGCCCCTAAAGGGGGACTAAGTTAGTATCGACCTCTTTATTAGACTAATCTTTATGTCAACTATCTATATAAAGTTAATTGCCAAATTCCTCTTGGTGTTTAGTTTTTTTATTTGAAAGTAATGCTTTCGTTTCATTCCAGAATACAGGAGATTTAATACAATAATAGATAGTCACCAAAATACAAATAGTAAGGATAACTCCAAAAACATAAAAACTATTTTCTTCTGAAAAATAGGTAGTTACAGAGAACAAAAGTGTACCCAACAATACAAAAACAAAAGTAACAAGATTCAAATATCCAATCATTTCACCGAGTTTTCGACCAAGGTTGGCATTTTGAATCATCGACAAACATGGAATTTGAAAAATTCCTCCCATAAATGCCACACTAAACACGCAAATAGCGAATACGTTAAGTGGTAAATGAATAAAAGTCAGAACGAAAAAGAGAATAGACATTCCGGCTATTCCAATAAGAATTAAACCCTTTTGAACTTTATTTCCAGATATTTTTCCTGCCGTCCAGCATCCTAAAGCAATTCCAATGGCTGCGCATGCCATTACAACGCCTGTGACAGTATTGGTTGAATGAAAATACTGTTTGCAATGAATAACAATATTCATTTGTAACATCCCACCAATGAGCCAAAAAATCGAAGCCCCAAATACAGCACTATTCACCAATTCATACTCTTTTGTAAAGTGATACGATTGATATAGAAAACGAATCGGATTTAAATGACTCATTTCATCTTTATTTTCGGGAACTTCAACAGCCTTAATGGATTGTGTAACAACATAACCTAAAATTGCCAATCCTATATAAAGTGCAAAAACCACCCACATATTATAGCTATCAGAAATTATCGAAGCTGTTACAGTTCCTGTCAAAATCCCTAAAAATGCCATCATCTCAAAAACACCACTACCATAAGAAACACCTTCTTCACCGCCAATGTCTTTAATTAAACTATATTTTGAGGGTGAATACAAACAACTTAGAATACCCATGATTAAAACTGAGAAGACTGCGACCATTGCCCAATGATAATAAAAAGCGACACATGCCAGCATTAACACAGGTATTTCGAGTAGTTTAAAAAAAATGAATACTTTTTTCTTTGAATAGATTACTGCCAAACGACCAGCTAAAGGCGATAGAAAAAGATAGGGTATTAATAAAGAAGCAGAAACTAGGGAAATTAGCTGTGATTGGGTACACCAATGTGGTAATGACCAACCCACAGCTATGAAAATGATGCAATTTTTCAGAAAGTTATCATTATAAACTCCTAGAAAATTGCTAAGAAACAAAGGCGTCCATTTATTACGGAATAATTTCATAAACTCAATTGGTTTGAATGAAACAAAAGTAATGGTTTTGATTTAATAATCAAAAAATCAAATTATAGTTTAGCTAAATTACAACGAACAAAAAACGGAACAAACCAAGGCTTGTTCCGTTTTTAAAATATAAATGTTTGTTGAATTATTCTGCAACTGGAGTAGCTTCTTCAGCAGCAACAACAGGTGCTTCAACAGCAACCGGTGCAGCAACAACAGCTTCTTCTTTCTTGGCAGCAGTAGAACGACGAGTTCTTACGGCTTTCTTAGCAGCTTTTTCTTTCAACATATTTTCGTTGTAGTCTACCAATTCGATAATACACATTTCTGCGTTATCACCTTGACGGAAACCAGTACGTAAAATACGAGTATATCCACCTGGACGGTTGGCTATTTTTTCAGCAACACCACCAAATAATTCAGTAATGATTTCTTTCTTTTGCAATAAGCTAAATACCGTACGACGTGAATGTGTAGTATCATTTTTAGCTTTAGTCAACAAAGGTTCTACATAAACTTGTAAAGCTTTTGCTTTTGCCAAAGTAGTTGCAATTCTCTTATGTTGAATAAGAGAAGAAGCCATATTGGCCAACATCGCCTTTCTGTGAGCCGTTTGACGACCTAAGTGGTTGAATTTTTTATTATGTCTCATCTCTCTATTCTTTATCTAATTTATATTTAGCTATGTCCATTCCGAAGGAAAGATTCAAGCTTTCTAATTTTTCTTCTAATTCAGTAAGTGATTTTTTGCCAAAGTTGCGGAACTTCAATAAATCATGGCGGTGGAAACCAGCCAATTGACCTAAAGTATCAACATCAGCAGCTTTCAAACAATTAAGGGCACGAACAGAAAGTTCGAGGTCAGTTAATTTAGTTTTAAGCAATTGACGCATGTGCAATATTTCTTCGTCAAACTCATCTCCTGTTTCACCTTCGGTAACTTCCAATGAAATTTTTTCATCCGAAAACAACATGAAGTGGTGAATTAGAATTTTTGCTGCTTCTTTCAAAGCATCTTTCGGATGTATAGAACCATCAGTACTTATTTCCAAAACAAGTTTCTCATAATCCGTTACTTGTTCTACGCGATAGTTTTCTATCGAATACTTCACATTACGAATTGGAGTGAAAATGGCATCAATTGGAATTACACCAATCTCGGCATTAACTGGTTTATTTTCTTCTGAAGGTACATATCCACGTCCTTTATTGACAGTGATGTCAATTTGAAAACTAGCAGATGAGTCCAGTTGACAAATAACTAATTTAGGGTTAAGAACTTCGAAACCTGTAAAATATTTTCCAATATCTCCAGCTTTAAAAGAAGTTGCTCCAGAAACAGTAATTGTCACCTTTTCGTTTTCTATATCTTCAACAATTTGTTTAAAACGCACTTGTTTCAGATTCAAGATGATGTTAGTAACATCATCAATTACTCCCGGAATAGTTGAATACTCATGATCAATTCCTTCTATTTTGATGGAAGTAATAGCGAACCCTTCTAGTGAAGACAGGAGGATGCGGCGTAAAGCATTACCTACAGTAATACCATAACCGGGCTCTAACGGACGAAATTCAAATTTACCTTGAAATGCGTCAGCTTCCAACATGATTACCTTTTC
>JBAXAD010000064.1:0-16747 GCA_037142715.1 Paludibacter sp.
TCGTGACCCACTTCGTAAACCACGCCCAACACCAGCTCTTCGCCGTCCAACAACCCAATGATGACAGCATAAATTGGCAGACCTTGTATATAATTTGTGGTGCCATCCAATGGATCAATCACCCAGTTGAAACGTTCGCCATGAATATCGCTTGTGCCTTCTTCGCCAATAAAACCCGATTCGGGCAATAATATCTTCAGCTCCGCAATAATGCGTTTCTCCGATTCTTTGTCCACATAACTAACCAAGTCGTGTAGCCCTTTGGTTTCAATCTTTGAGGCATCGAAACTCTTACGTTCTTCGGCCATGAATTTTCCTGCCGAACGGGCTATTTCGCAAGTGGATTGGGTGAGATGTTGGAGAGTTGGGGTCATGAGTTTGTTGTTTTTTTGCAAAGTTGGGGTATTTTGGTTGAACATGTGAATAGTTTTTTCAATCAAAAATCACACATTTCATGCCATTTATGTGATTTCACACACGTTATTGGCACGAAATATATGATTTTAGCCGTTTTGTTAATGTGATAAGTGGTTGCGATTTATTTCAAATTCCTGAAATATCCCTTGTAGTTTTCTGTATTCAAGTCACTATCCGTAAATATCTCAAGTACGGTTGCTTTTTCCGATTCAAAAAACGTATTCAAGCCAGGTACCAATTCTTCATCTTTATCGCACATCAGATATTCTAAACCGTAAGCTTCCACCAACGATTTTATTTTTACCTGATGCGGTGTGGTGAAAAAGTCCAGGCTGCCAGCCATCAATTCTTTGTCGCCAATAAAACGGAAAATATTTCCGCCATTGTTATTCATCACGATAATCTTTAAATTACTGCCAATGTAGT
This sequence comes from Paludibacter sp., assembly GCA_037142715.1. Taxonomy (GTDB): domain Bacteria; phylum Bacteroidota; class Bacteroidia; order Bacteroidales; family Paludibacteraceae; genus Paludibacter. Next base: position 844 of record JBAXAD010000064.1, read on the forward strand.
TATTCCACAAACCATTGGAATCATATATAAACGACAAATCGCCGGTTAGAAAAACAGTGTTTTGCTTAGATGAATAGGCATAACCAGCAACAGTTGACAAGCTGCCATCAATGCCTGAAGTGCCACGATTACAGAAATATGACAAGTCGCTGCGAGTAGCGAAAAGTTGCGTCCAACGTACCGAAGTGCTGTTGGCCAAATGCAGTTGCGTGTTGGCAGGTGCCAATCTCAGCAGCTGCGTCACCACACTCATATCCGACAAAGGTGCATTCTCCACAAAATCATCATGCCGCTTAGCAATCAATTTATTTTGACTTTGAAATATCTCCGAGTAGTCGCTTTTTGTTTTGCCAAAAGGCATTTTTTCTAATATATCAGTTGTAGAACCAGGAATAATCGTTGTCAGACTTTTGTATGTGTCAATATAAGGCATTGAAGCTTCCAACTGCCATTGCTCCGAGGGTTGATGTTTTCTCAGGTACAGTTTAATTTGTTTGCAAATAGAAGAATGACCAATTGTAATCAGCAAGTCGGGCTGGAAACGGGAAGACAGAATTCCTATTCCGTCAAGAGTCGACGGAATAGGAATTCCGTCATCCAACGATGAAAAAAAAGATTCAGGACGAGTAATAATTTTTTCGCCGCTGATGTTTGATAAATTTTCGGCAATAACCACCACATCTGGTTCATCTGCCAATCGATTTGCCAATGCATTTAGTTGTTCGTTTTTAGGATAAACCCCAAAAAGAATCATCTTTTTACCTTTATTAGTCCACGAATTCCGCAATGTTTCCAAACTTTCTATTGTTGGAGAAACTGCTGTGGCCAATGTTTTGATGATTTTTGGATGGCTGTGTTTTTCTGGTAATGCTGTATAAATCGGTTCGCGCAAAGGCACATTGATTTGTACCGGCCCTTGTGGATAGGCCAAGGCTGTATCAATTGCCTGTGAAACTTGTCGGTCGCAAAAATCCAAATCGGCAGAAACAACGGTTTCCACTGGCAAATCAAAACTTGCTTTTATATAATTTCCGAAGATATTTGATTGTCGCAGTGTTTGTCCATCGGCTTGGTCTATCATTTCTGATGGGCGGTCGGCAGTGAAAACCAATAAGGGCAGATTTTGATAATATGCTTCCGCAATGGCGGGAGCAAAATTCAAAACTGCTGTCCCAGAAGTGCAAACCAATGCCACTGCTTCGCGATTGTGTTGCGCCATTCCCAGTGCAAAGTAAGCTGCAGAGCGCTCGTCGGTAATGCTCAAACATTCCAAGTCGGGATGTGCGGTGAATGCAAATATCAACGGAGCATTGCGCGAACCGGGTGCAATAATCACCTTTCTTACACCATGCTGTACGCAAATTTCGGGTATGTTTTTAATTCCTTGGCGGAAATGATTTATCATTACATTTACTATTTTGTCATTTGCTAATCTTCACTACCTACTACAACTACCTACTACCTACTATTCATAACATTCATCAACGTTTTCATTTTATTATTCGTCTCTTCCCACTCTTTTTCTGCGTTGGAGGAAGTGGTAATTCCCGCGCCACTGTAAAGCGCAAAGTGTTTTTCGAATAATTGCAGGCAGCGCAGATTCACAAACAAATTACTTTTATTCTCAATATTGATTGGACCTAAATATCCGGTGTAGTAAGCCCTGTCGTATTTTTCGTTTGCCAAAATAAAATTCCGCGCTTCCGTCTTTGGCAATCCTCCCACAGAAGGTGTTGGATGCATCGTGTTTATGAAATCGTCCAAATGATTATTTAATTCCGAAAGCTTAAACTCAAAACTCGTTTTGAGATGAATCAAATTGGCAGCTTGATAATTTTCAGGGCCTTTTTTGATGTAGTTTTTGATGTGTAGCGACCTTAATGATTGTTCCACAAAATTTGTGACAATGCCTTGTTCCTCAATTTCTTTCGGACTCCAATTGTAGCTTTCTATTTCAGCCTTAGTAGCCAATTGAGTGCCGGCAAGCGACACTGTTTTTACTTTCTCATTTTCTATTAATAAAAATGGTTCGGGAGTTGCACCCATCCAAACACCCACTTCCGGCAGTTGAATCATATAAACAAAAGCATGTGGATAGATGGCACACAGTTTCTGATAAAAAGCACTAGCATCAAAATCAGTACTTAATTCTTCCAACCTAACACGCGACAAGACCACTTTGTTGAATTTACCATCCGTCATTTCCACTTTGGCAAGATTTACTTGCTGAATGAAATCTTCGGAAAGTGTGCTTGAAATTTCGAATTCACTGGGTTGTTTGATGTTTAAAAACCTAGAATTCGATGCTAAATTATGCAAAGTTACATCATCTATATTGTTAGTATCGTATATAAAGTCAGGTTTTAAAAAGTAAATTCCATGTTTCTCGGTTTCAAAAAACGGGGCAACCACAAAGCCACTTTTCGTATCCATGTTTTGGAGCGAATTGATTCGCTCTGGCATTGAAGAATGCTGAACCAAAGTCGTAATCTCTGTTTGGAGGGGCAGACGGTACGAAGCAAATGGGATGTTTTGCTTTAAACAAACCGTTTGTAATTGGCTTAATGGAGAATATGTAGGCTCTGAAAATGTCATCGGTAAACTTTTGACTTAATGACCTTGAAAATTTGGAGATGTAAATGAAAATCAGAATACAAGGACTATCCTGCTTTCAGTAATTGCTCAATGAAAGGCAAAGTTAAGCCTTTTTTTGATATTCACATACAAACTTTGAAAAATACTGAACTCAATGGCAATGCAGGTAGCTGGAAAATGAATGTTTGATTTCTATGACCAGAAGTTCTAAAATAAAATTGTTTTACGATTAAAAATCAAGTCTAAATCTCATCCTTACACCGTATTTCGATACATTCGGATTGTCCAAATAAGTGAATCGTCTGACCAAATCAATCCTGAAAATCTTGAATATATTGCCAATGCCCACACTGCCTTCAATATAAGGAGTATTGCCAAGGGTGTAAGTGATTTTTGTTCCATCGGGCGCCACAGGTAATTTGAACAAGTCACTTTGCTGCGCCGGATCGTTGGACTTTGTCAGATTACCATACAATACTTTACAGGTCATTATTTCTTTGATGTTTAAATGCTTCGTAAGCGGCAGTTTATTGAAGAAAAATCCGTTGAAGTTGTGGTCAATCATCAGCGAAGTGTATTGGTCGGTCACAAATTCCAGAAAGTTCATCATATTGTACGATTCTATTTGATATGAATAAGTCTGGTTGGCTTGCGGTATATTTAGCAACGGATAAGGCACTTTGCCGAAAATCTTGCCTGCTTCCCACACCACATCCGAATAACCAAATACCGACATATAAAACCGCTTGCGGATATTCAACCGCAACGTCTGATAATCGTAATCGCTCCCCAGCATTTTAGATCCGAGGTTGTATCTCAACTCAAAAATTGGGAATCGGGTATAATTGGGAATTCTAAACGTTTTTCCCTGATAAAAACTCTCGTGTGGCGCATAACGCAGGTTCAGATTAAATTCCGAAACGTGCAGACTGCTCACATCGTTTATTCTTGAAGCATAATTCGTGAAGTTGTAGGCCAGGTTTCCCCCAGGAGCCATATTTGTGTACTTATAACCGAGCGTGTACGAAAAATGATTCTGGAACTCGTTCAGATGCTCAATTTTGAAGGTTTTATTGTAAAAAATCTTGTCGTTAATGCCTCTTTTTATAGATAGCAAAAAGTTATCCTCCATCAAAAACTGCATTTGTTGCCCCGGCAGTTGCGTCTCATTCTGATAACTCATTTTCAAGGTTTTTACCGGAAACACCTGAAAACCTTTATTTGTAAACGACCAAGTGCCACCAAGATAATACTTCATTCTTTGGTCTGTAAAGCCATAAGCGGCATAGGTTTCAAGATTAATTTTGGTGCTAAATTGATTTGTCGTTCTTCCACCAAACCTCAACCGAGACCCTTCTATGGGATTATACATGTAGAAAGTGCTGATGGGTCCAATTTCAAACTTCCCAAAATCCTTATAACCAAATAAAACTATAGAAGCTACATCCATTGCCTTTTTGAAGGCCGAAACTTTCTGAACGCTATCCATGGCAATATAAGTGCCTGCCTCCGACTTGGTCAGTTGCTCATGACGGTGCAAGTCTAAGTAGTCTGCACTTTTCTTTGCTGAAATTTCGGTGACGTGAAACCTTGGTCCATTTATAATGCTATCCCCTTTGAGTGTTGGTGTAAAATGATAGTTGGAATAAGAAATTATCTTCTGCCCAAAAATGCCCCTACCTTTTTTGCTCAATCCAAAGTTCATCGAAATCTGGTCAGAGGACAACATCCAACCCTTTTTCTCCACTTTTTTAAAATCCTGAGCAACTTTGATATCCGTTATCCAGTTGATGTTGATGTCCTTGCTTATGGTCAATTCCACTTTCCTTACCGCATAGCTTCCGTCGAGCATGATGTAAAGGTTGCCCTGAAAAAGCAAGTCTTCTTTGTTGCGAGCCCCAAAATACATTTTCACGTATTTATCAGCGCCCGACTGGATGGTGTCCATTATATAATATCGGTAAAATGTGGGAGCTGATCCTGCAATAGGACTCAAAAACTGATTGGATAAGAAAGAAATATTGTTTTCGTAAATATCAATGTCCTGATAAAGGTATTTAATGTTGTCCTCAATGCCTTTGTTGTCGAATCCAGCAAATGAAACTGCCTTGTGGGCCTTTTCAAGTTCTTTCCGTTTTCGTGGCGATCGTTGAAAATAAACATCCGAAATGTTCTCCTTTAAATATACGGGTAGTATTTTGTCACCGTTATTCTTGAGCGAATCGATGTTTTCGAACACAAACTGAAAATGTTTGAAAATTTTCTTTTTTTGTAATTCGGGCGTTACATGGTTGAGCGCAAACTGAACTTTTTCGTACTTCTCATTTTCGAAGTAATCCAGCGCCTCTTTCCTGTTGTTCTTTTTATTCTCAATCACCTTTTCAATTAACTCTACGGCAGGATTTTTTTTGTTTTGGTACTTTTGCTTTTTCACAACAATTTCTTGCAAATTTTGCATTTGACGACCCAATTTGATGGTAGTTTCATCATTGCTTTTCGTCAAAGTAATCGTTTCGGTTTTATAGCCAACACACGATACTTTGGCCTTACTTTTAGCAAGCGTAAAGTTTTTAATGCTAATCTTAAATACGCCAGAAGCATCTGTCTTGGTTTTAAATCCTGATTCGAGTATTTGTATGGAAGCGAAGGCGAGTGGCTCATTATTATCTGTGTCAACTACTTTACCTTTAATCATCTCAACATTTGCTGGTTCAGAGTAAACCAGGAAAGGAAGTGAAATAAAAATAATGCAGAGAAAGAATGTTTTTATATTCATTTTTGAAAATTCGAAAAATAACAACTTTGCTTGTTACCTAATGTGTTGGAAGTCAAAGTTTTTTGTTGATAGAAAATCAAGAGGCATATTTATCATCAACAACATAAATATGTTATTGACAAATAATACTTCTTATATGATAAAATTGAGTTTAAAAAATATAATGCATCTCAAGCCTTTTTGAAAACCCAATAGCGTTGCAAAGTGTAGTTAATTCCAATAGATACAAAGAGGTCGGTAATAAGTCTGCTAATTTTATAATCAATCATCAGGTACGTAGTAATTGCAAACGTTCCTGTAGATTTTAAGAATATACTATTCAAAGCCACCAATATAAATCTAAATAACTGTGCTCGCATCGAATTTTTGTATGGAATGTCTTTTGAATGAAAGGTCCACTTATTATTGAGACTAAAGTTGACCACAGCCCCTATTACTCCTCCAATTACAATAGATATGGTATAATGCACATGAAAAAACTCGGTGAAGAATATCATGATTGAGTAATCTGTTATTCCACCTACAAATGCTGATATTTGTGCTTTAAAAAACACTATGAATTTAGCTAGTATATTACTTGTTACCAGCTTGTTGCTTTTCTCTAATATCACATTCATCTGCCAGTTTTAACAATTTATTTGTGTCAATGATGTTTATAATAAACAATATGAAAGTAGCAATAGCTGCAATGTATTGAATTGAACCATTAAATACAACTTCAAATGCTAAGATAAAAGCTAGAAAAATTCTAATTTCGGTAGGTCCAAAAGCACCAGAATCGATAGAGTATTTGCCAGTAATTTTATACCTTAGTAGGGTTGTAATTATTTCCCAACCGTACATTACTACAAAAACAAAACCAACTATCTCCCAAGGTCCCTTCACATAAACAACAAACCCTAAGCCCATTAATAATATGCCAAGCCAATCAATGGTTATATCCAGTGCAAAACCATACCATTTTCTGGGTTTATGTCTATAGTAGGCTATTCTTCCGTCGAGCGAATCGCCAAACCAATTAATAGCGTAGCCCAATACACCGAGGATGAGGAAATAACTATTTACATAAGTGGCTAACACGAAACTAATAAAAGTAAGAATGTTGCCAAAGAAACCGATGCCAGTGAGTATGTTGGGACTTACCCATTTCGGCATATACTTTACTAAAAAAGCGATTGTCATTTGTTCTGACTCTCTTAATATATTGGTGCGCTCTCTATCAGCAGAAATTACTTTCACAATTTCAGCATTAGTTAGACCTCTTCTTTGTTCCATTCTTTTAGTTTAATATTGTTGGATTTATAATCATCTGTTAGAGCACATTTGTTTTGAACCGTTCATGCTTTATTTGAAAGTAATTATACTGTAAATCTACAGACTTAGATTGTTTGCAAAATTACAAAAAATAATGCTGCTATTATTAATGTCACTTACCAATACAACAAATTTCAGCACTGAAATGACTTTTTAAGAGCTTAAAGTCTTTTTTTTATCAGTATAAAGGTCAATTTAGCAGGTATAATAATTTGAAAATAATTCCATGTTTTAAAATGATAAATGTACCCATGATATTACTGATTTTTATTCTCTATTAGAACCGTTTTTTGCCCATTTTTTTCGGTCATTTGATTTTATAACAAATAGGACATTATATTAAGTAGTATTTTTTCCGTTCCCCTTTTTAAAATTTCACTACAGTTATTTTATTGGACTATTATTGACCTATTTCAATGGGTAAAACATGAAATAAATGCAAAATAATAGCTCAAAAACAATAATAAATGCAAATATTATTGCCATTACAAATCCTATTTTTGTGGCTTGTTTTAAGCTCGGAAACGATAGATTAAAATTATTATTCATCAAAAACGACTAAAAATATGTCCGTTTTGTAAATTCTACTACATTGATTCGGTATAAATTGGCTCTTCAAATTGTGAAGTTTACTTACAATTATTTATTATGAGACAATTAGACATGCTAAAATGATAATTATTTGAATAATCCGAACTATTAAAAATTGTAACCTCAACTGAAATATGGTAATAATTACTACAGGAATAATGCTGAATGCTACATGGTACTAAATATCAGCACTATAGATTTTATTTTATATGTTTGTTGCAAGATTAATCGAAACAATTATTCTACTTATTCAACAATCATATTAATTCACATTAAAATCTCAGTATTATGAAAACTTCAACTTTTAAATCGTTATTAGTAGTGTTAGGCAGTTTTTTAGTAATGCAACAAAGTGTTGCCGTGATTAACACTTACATTGTAGTAAAGGGTGCACAGTCATTTGATCAAATGTGGTTGGTGTCAATACCAACTTGTACCAGTGGATTTGATAACGGATGGGATGGCTACAAAATGATTGCCTCTAGTGCCTCGGTTCAACTTTATGCAGCTGAAACTGCAGGAAATTTTCAAATCGATGCTATTCCTGAATTTAACAACACCTATCTTGCTTTTAAGCCAGGCGCAGACACAGAATATACACTTACATTCACTAACCAAACGTTAGAGGATCAATACCAACAACTTTACTTGATAGATTCAGTTGCCAATACAGTTACTGATATTTATACTTCAGGTACACAATATACTTTCACCGCAGCACCTTCAGATGTTGCAGTAAAAAGATTTAAGATTGTGACAAGTAATCCTACTCCAGTTGTGGTTGTACCCGTAGTTGTTGATCCAGTAGTGGTGCCAGTGGTCGTAGATCCTGTTGTTGTTCCGGTTGTTGTTCCAGTGGTCGATCCAGTAGTTGTAGTTGTACCAGTTGTTGTTCCAGTTGTTAACCCAGTGGTACCCCCAGTAGTAACTGTAAATGATAAAAAGGACAAAGATGCGAAAGATTCGAAAGACGCAAAAGATAAAGTTAAAAAAATAAAGATTTACAGTAACAACAAAACAATTGTAGTAGAAAATAGCTCAAAACAGAAAGGTGATTTGAAACTCTATAACGTCAAAACAGGTCGTATAGTAAAGACCCACCAATTTAATGCAGGTGGCACAACTACAATTTCAACAGACGTTCCTACAGGTACTTATATTGCTAATGGAACTACTACAGATGATGACTTATCAATCACATTAATTATTCGCTAACTATGGAAAAGACAAATAACGAGTTGTATTTCTTGGAATTGCTCGAAACATCACTGTTAATTGGATTGCTTTATATTATATCATTTATCGTAATCACTACCTTCATTACATTGAAAATGTAATTTGAATAATTGAAATTTTATAAACTTCAAAGAAAATGATTGCTCTTATTAGAGTTTATATAGATTAAATTGCTACAGCACTGTTATTCAGTGTCATTCTTAAATTATGGAGTCCACATGCAAGTTCCATGACTAAATCATCAAAACCAAACTTGTGGCACCTAAAGCGATCTTTGACAATACGACATATTTTAGCACCTCCAATTGCGTGCTCAACTTTTACACGAATAGATGAAATTGAATGATTTTTTTCTATTTGTTCCTCCGTAAGTTCTTTTCCTTTTGGTTTCTTTGTTGGCATTTTTATATTTACACCTTCAGGAGCATGTCCTTGAAAACCTGTATCTTGCCATAAGTTTATGCCATTAGGTAAATGCAATGGTTGACTATCACACATCTTTTTGTCATGAACACTACCATCATAAGTAGAACTAAGCCAAAGAATTCGCTTATCAAGTGCAGTTAACACATTATTTTTCACGTTATGAGTTTTTTTTTCCACTGTAGCAGGATTTCTGAAGGTCACTTGCCATTGGTCGTTGAATAGGACGTTCAACTCCGTCAAGCAACACATCAGTTAATGATTCTACAATATACTTGGTCTTAAATTCATTTCGCTCGGGTAATTCTCCTAATCGTTTCAATGTCTTTTTTAATAGATCTGACAATAAGTGTATCAAGTCGTTAGCTTGAGGTTGCGTAATGCCAAAACTTGCTGCATGGTGTTCTTGTAAAGGATTTGTCTTCAGATAAATCAACAAAAACATTAGTTTATCGGCAATTTTTCCTACAACTGTATCAACTCTAGTATAGCTTATTCGTTGACGAAGTTTGCCCTTGAGAGTGAAATATCTGTTGTATTCGTCCCATTCTACTTTAAAATAAGGTAATAAAAAGTTGAAATCTTCAACACTTAAACTTGTAATACTTTGAAATTGAACTGGTCGATTTTTGAGTTTGTCGTATTGCATACAATGATAATTTAAAATTTATAATTGTATAACTCAAATAGCTTGAGAATATTGTTGATAACCAGATCTATAATAAATTAATGCATATAAACTCTATTATCTAAATGGTTGAACACAAAAACTCCATTTATATTACAGAAGAGACCATAGGGTAATAATTACATGAAAAGTAATACTACCAACACACAAAAAAGAACCGATATCTAAGCTTTTGCAGAGATATCGGTTCTTTAATATTTACGATTGGTTAGAAAATAAATAGTTCAATTCTATTTTTTTTCATTACCCCATATTTCTCCAATCACTTTCGGAAAATACTCATATTCCAAAACATGCACTTTATCAGCAATCATGTCAGGTGTATCGGTTGGCAATACCGGACATTTTGCCTGAAAGATAATATTCCCTTCGTCGTAGTGGCTGTTTACATAATGGATTGTAATTCCCGATTCTGTTTCGCCCGCCTCCGCTACAGCTTCGTGTACGCGTGAGCCATACATTCCTTTTCCGCCAAATTTGGGTAGCAAAGCTGGATGAATATTGATGATTTTGTTAGGATAAGCCTCAATGATACCTTCTGGAATCTTTAGGAGAAACCCTGCCAAAACAATGCAGTCGATTTTGTGATTGTTTAACAGGTTGAGTATTTTCTCACCAGTCAGAAACTCCTCTTTTGAAAAAGTGAATGACGGAATTTGCAACTTTTTAGCTCTTTCGTGTACAAAAGCATCCTGCTTGTTCGAAATTATCAACGGAAATTCAAAATCTGTGCTTTTTTCAAAGAAATTGACGATATTTTCAGCATTAGAGCCTGATCCGGAAGCAAAGAGTGCTATTTTTAGCGGCATAATAACAAGTTTAATATTGCTCAATATGAGTTTATTTGTGCAATAAAGTGCATTTTTTCCAACAATTACGAGGTTATGTCGAGAAAATTCCTTTCCTTTGCACCGCAAAATTAATAAAGTATTTTTATTTACAAACTTAAAAACAAAAATTATGTCAGAAGTTGAAGCAAAAGTAAAGGCTATTATCGTAGACAAATTAGGCGTAGAAGAAGCAGATGTAGTAGCTGCAGCAAGTTTTACCAACGACCTAGGAGCTGATTCATTGGACACAGTAGAATTGATCATGGAATTCGAAAAAGAATTCGGCATTTCTATTCCAGACGAACAAGCAGAAAAAATCACTACAGTAGGCGAAGCAATCGCACACATCGAAGCTTTACAAAAATAATTTTACTCCCTAACTATTAAGTATGGAATTGAAAAGAGTAGTAGTAACAGGTTTAGGCGCCATTACTCCTTTAGGATCTAACGTCATGGAAACATGGGGTAATGTCCTAAATGGTGTAAGCGGAGCTGGACCTATTTCTCATTTTGATACTTCTAAATTCAAAACAAAATTTGCCTGTGAAGTCAAAAATTTCGATCCTTCGAAGTTTTTCGACCGCAAAGAAGCTCGCAAGTTGGATTTATATTCGCAGTATGCAATTGCCGCTGCGGATGAAGCATTAATAAACTGTGGCGTAAATTTAGACACAGTTGATAAAGACGAAGTAGGTGTGATTTTTGCAGCCGGAATTGGTGGAATTAAAACGTTTGAAGAGGAAATTGGTTACTATTATGCAAATATAGAACAAGGTCCAAAATTCAATCCGTTCTTTATTCCAAAAATGATTTCGGATATTGCTGCTGGTCAAATCTCTATCAAGTACGGTTTTCATGGTCCAAATTATTCCACTTGTGCAGCTTGTGCTTCATCAACCAATGCCATCATCGATGCATTTACACATATTCGTATGGGTAAAGCCAACATGATAGTAGCTGGTGGTGCCGAAGCAACAATTACGCCAGGTGGTGTGGGTGGCTTTAACGCCATGAATGCTTTGTCAACATTAAACGATGAGCCTACTGCTGCTTCTCGTCCATTCAGTAAAAGCCGCGACGGTTTTGTGATGGGTGAAGGTTCTGCTTGTCTAATTCTTGAAGAATTAAATCATGCAATAGCACGTGGCGCAAACATTCTTTGCGAAGTCGTTGGTGGTGGAATGTCAGCTGATGCTTATCACTTGACAGCTACGCATCCTGAAGGTCTTGGTGCTAAACTGGTGATGAAACGTGCATTGAAAGATGCCGGAATGACTCCTGAAGATATTGATTATATCAATGTTCATGGTACTTCTACTCCAGTTGGAGACATTTCTGAATCCAAAGCCATCAAGGAAGTATTTGGTGACCACGCATTTAAACTCAACATCAGCTCTACAAAATCCATGACAGGTCACCTTTTGGGTGCTGCTGGAGCCATAGAAGCAATTTTTGCTGTATTATCGGTAGTAAACGACATTGTGCCGCCTACTATCAACTTTACAGCTGGAGATGAAGATCCCGAAATTGATTATAATTTGAATTTTACCTTTAACAAGGCACAAAAACGCACAGTGAATGCCGCTTTATCCAATACTTTTGGTTTTGGTGGTCACAATGCAAGTGTTATTGTGAAAAAATACGTAAAGTAATTTCGTGATCAAAACTATCCTTCGAAAAATAAGGCTCCTTTCGAATGCTCGAAAAGAGCCTTATTTTTTATTCTACAAAGTGCTGGGATTCTATCCCGATAAAATAGCCTACTACCAATTGGCTGTTCGGCACAAATCAGTCTCAATTCCTACCGATAGTGGTCATAATTTGAGTAACGAACGCCTTGAGTTCTTGGGCGATGCGGTGCTCAATTCCGTGGTTACCGACATTCTGTATCGACGATACGAGGAGGAACGCGAAGGTTTTCTTACCAACACACGTTCCAAAATTGTAAAACGTGATTCGTTGAATAAATTGGCAGTGGAAATTGGGCTGGACAAACTCGTAATTGTTACCAAATACGTCAACTCACATACCAATAATAATATTTATGGCAATGCATTGGAAGCTTTGATGGGTGCCATATATTTGGATTATGGCTACAAACAATGTAAAAAATTTGTTGAACAAAGGTTGATTCTTAGCTTTGTGAATTTGGATAAAGTGGCCGAAAATGAGGTGAACTTTAAATCCAAATTGATAGAATGGTGTCAGAAAAATCGAATTCAACCCGAATTTATATTGGTGGACGAGATTTTGAGTAAATCCAACAAGCATTTATTCAAATCGCAACTGATAATTCAAGGCAAAATAGTATGTGAAGCCACAGGAGCCAGCAAAAAAGAATCACAGCAAAATGCATCTCGTATTGCAGACGAGATGATTCAATCCAATCCGCATTTCCTGAAAGAGATTCTGCAAGAAATCTCTCTTCCAATTGAAGAAACTTCTGAAACAGACCAATAGTACCGCACATTCAATCCTTTTGTTGACTATTTACCATTGTTTATAATGCAAAAATCGATTTCAGATTTTTCTGAGATTAAAAACACATGTCCAATTTGCACTGTGTTTGATTTTTTCAATAGTAGAATAACGATAAATATATTCTCGTAAGCCTTATCAACGCACATAAGCTGTTGAATCGTGCATCTTTCTCATCAATTATTTCTATCTTTGCCTTTATTCTGTTAATCGTAAAATAGTGTTATTATGGAAAACTTGCATTTTTCTCAATTAATTTCTGCCAAAGCCAAAGTTTATGGCGATAAAACTGCATTGTGTCAACGGAAAAATTTGACCGACGCATGGAGTAATATTAGCTGGAATGAATTCGCAAAGCAGGTTTCCATTATTGCTAAAGCTTTTGTGGAATTGGGCGTTGTTGAACAGCAGCGGATTGCACAATTTTCGCAAAACAAGGCGGAAAATTTGATTGTCGACTTTGCGGTATTCGCTAATCGGGCCGTTATGGTGCCAATGTATGCTACTTCCACAGCTCCGCAAGTTGAATTTATCGTTAACGATGCCGAAATCGAAATTATTTTTGTTGGTGACCAGCAGCAATATAATATTGCAATGGAAGTGTTGCATGACTCGAAATTTCTAAAAAAAATAATTGTTTTTGACAGCGAAGTTGTAATTTCAGACTCTAAAAACGCCATGTATTTCGATGACTTATTGGCTTTGGGCGAAAAGTCGACGAAACAACTTGAGGTTGAACGACGACAAAGAGAAGCTGTAGTGGCCGACTTGGCTTGCATTTTATACACTTCGGGCACTACGGGCAACCCCAAAGGCGTAATGCTCCCACACAGCTGCTTTAATGAAGCCATGCGCATCAATACAATGCGGCTTTCCACTATGTCCGACAAAGATATTTCCATTGCATTCCTTCCCTTATCACATGTTTTTGAGCGTACTTGGTGCTATTTGTGCATTTTTAATGGTGTAACCATATATATCAATTTGCGGCCAATGGAGATAACACAAACCATTCAAGATGTGCGACCTACGTTGATGTGCGCTGTGCCTCGTTTCTGGGAAAAAGTATATTCGGTGGTTAACGAGAACATGTCCAAATTCTCCCCGCTTATGATTGGCATTGTGGCATGGGCAATGGCTGTTGGCAAAAAATACAATGTTGATAATTTGCGACTGGGCAAAAAACCCGACATTTTCTTGAAACTTAAATACTCTATTGCCGACAAATTGATTTTTTCTAAAGTAAAACAAAAAGTTGGGATTGAAAATGCAAACATATTACCCACTGCAGGCGCAAAATTGTCTGATGATATCACTTTGTTTTTCAGAAGTATAGGCGTGCCAATTGTTTATGGTTATGGACTGACTGAAAGTACTGCTACTGTAAGCTGCTTTGAATCAGAAGGGTATGAAATTGGAACCGTTGGTGCTGTTATGCCTGGTGTAGAAATAAAAATTGGTGAGGAAAATGAAATTCTGCTCAAAGGGAAAGCGATTTTCCCCGGTTATTACAGAAATCCTGACGCCAATGCTGCCGCTTTTACTGCAGACGGTTGGTTCAAAACTGGTGATGCTGGCTATCTGAAAGGCAATGCCATTGTGCTAACCGATAGAATAAAAGACTTGTTCAAAACCTCGAACGGAAAATACATTGCACCGCAAGAAATTGAAACGCGATTGAGTTTAGACACTTATATTGAGCAAGTTGCTGCCATTGGGGATGAACGAAATTACGTCACTGCCATAATTGTTCCATCACTGCCTGCATTGGAGGAATTTGCAAAAAAACAGAATATTGTCTACAAAGACATTGATGAATTAATACAATTACCCGCTGTTTATGAGTTGCTTAAATCTCGTATTGCAGGGGCACAAAAAGGAATGTCGGAGTATGAAATGATAAAACGATTCACTATTATCAAAAAAGGATTTACAATTGAAACAGGTGAATTGACAAATACTTTGAAAATGAGAAGGGCTGTAATTCAACAAAAATACAAAATGCAGATTAATGAAATGTATAGTAAGTAGTTGGTAGATAGTAGTTTGTAGATAGTAGCATCTCAGCCCTAAAAATACAGGACAAAATTTAAACTGACAAAAACCTAATTTGTGCTATTTTTGTACATTAATTTGGTTTGTTTAAAATATAGTAAAAGTTTATAGTAATCAATACTTGCATAGTTCTCCGCCAGCTGGCGGACTAGGGGTTATTTATTAGTAAGAGTAAGACAAATACTTCATGACTTATATTCACATTATTATTATTTCTATATTATGTTATATAACATTTAATTTGTACTTTTGCAGAGAAATTTGTTTTGTAGAATATAAACTTAATAACCGAAACATTATGTTATTGGAAAAAATTGGAATTAGTGCTGGCCTAATTTGGGCAGTATTAGAAGGTGGCGAAAACAATGTGAAAACCATTAAAAAAGCCACTAAATTGGCCGAGAAAGATTTGAATTTAGCTTTGGGCTGGTTGGCTCGTGAAGGAAAAGTGAACTTCAAAGAAATAGATGGCGAATTGTTTGTCAGTCTAATCTAAAAACATTGGAACAATAAATGCGAGATACAAAAGGTATTCTCGCTTTTATTATGAGTTTTTGTTGCTGAAAAAAGTGCTGTAATCCAAACAAAACTCAAAATGAACAATAGTACTTTGCTTAATACTAAAATGTTAGCACAAAGTAAACCGAATTTTGAATTTTTCTGGGTAAAAAGTTTCGTAAATTCAAAAATTGGACGTATCTTTGCAGCCGCTTTGAGAGAAAAGCATACAAGCAATTTACAATTTAATTGCTATATAAAACACAATGCGAAAGTAGCTCTCCCGATAGCTATCGGGATGATAGAGTACAACCTTTGTATTAATATGATGAAAAAGAGTTTTCATTATTTAAACAGAAACACAATGCGAAAGTAGCTCAGTTGGTAGAGCACGACCTTGCCAAGGTCGGGGTCGCGGGT
>JBAXAD010000065.1:0-16520 GCA_037142715.1 Paludibacter sp.
ATTACAAATTTTAAAAGCAAGAATATTGATTAATCCTTTTGGTAGAAATTACATTCAAGGAATAATTGGGGTTTTTTTAAGAATTTCATAATTGTAAAGCGTGAAATTATTGAAAATAATAACGTTTTAGAATTTATCAATTATACTCACAATGACAATTGGGATTTTTGTAGGATTGTTTTTTTGTTTTCTGATTCAAATGTTTCATTGATTTAGTTTTGCTGTCAAATACCAAATTAATCCCCATAGCAAGATTGAAAACATTTGATTTATAGGGTAATGGAATGATATATGTGGTTTTTTCAAACGGAATATAATCAGCTGCCATAAACCAATGAATAATACCAGTGCGCAATCCAATACCAGCTCCAATGCTGTTGAAACGGCCATTTACAAATGAATAACTGGTGGAAGCATCAAACCAATCAAAAGGGTGAGCATTGACTGAAGCTGTAACTTCTTCTGAAACTGATTTCTTAAAAATAAAAGTACGTGAGAGTAAACCCAGACTCAAATAATTGTCAACCAATTCATATTCAACTCCCAAATTTAATTTGCTTGTAGTACCAGTTGAATATGAATTATTTGTAATATTCTGTTTGCTAGATGTTTGCATTGCATTTGTCAGTGAATCAGCCAAAGAATTACCAGTTGTAAGTTGGGTATAAACTTGTTTAAGAGTACTGCTGCTTTGGCTGCTACTAATCTGGGCAACTCCATCGAAAGTATAATCAATACCATAATTAATGTTTTGCACATTTTTATTCCAATTGATAAAACCCAAATCGACAATGGCGGCCGATAAATTAATTCTATCCGTAAGTGAATAAACTGCTCCCAAATCAATTCCCATTCCATACCCAGAAGGTTTCAACCAATCTGAGATACTTGCTGGACGATAGATAGTTACAGACTGATAGTTATTGGCAATATCAATTTTGGTGGGGCTTGACACATTAGCCGACCCTGAACCTTTTAAATTCCATTGCTCAACTCCTAGCTGCATAGACATCTCAGTATTTGTATTTGAAACGTTTGCAGAACCCATTAGGAATTTCACTTTTCCACCCAACAACCATTGTTTATTAATCCGTTTCGAATATCCAATTCCAGCTTCTGTATAAGCAGTTACATCTGTTTGTAATGCACTCAAATCAAACTTATTATTATCAACTGATGTAGTGCCAAACAGCGAAAGTTCAAATAGATCTTTGGGAATTCCTAAATATCCATCCACTTTTGCGGTAAGCGAAAAATTCCAAAATGCCGATTTATACCTAAAACCAAATGCCAACAAATTGGTTTGTATGTCGGCACGGACAATGGTTGTAGATTTTAAGGTATTGTAAAACTGATTTATATCGCCATTGGGGTGTAAGAAGGAAATGGTTTGACCATTGTAATTGTAGATTACATCATTGATTGACAATGAATTATTACCAACATTAAATTGCGTAAATCCAATAACTGGTAAGCTAATATAAATATTTTTTATTGGCTGAAAAGCCGGATTTAAAGAATTGCGAATTGGAACATTATCCATAAAATAGAGCGTATTAACTTGCTGTGATACAAGCAATAGTGGGAATATTATCCATATTGATATAATAATTTGTATTTTAATAAATTGTTTTTTCACATGCAATCGTTTTAATAAAGCTACTTTGTATTGAGATTACCATTAACGAAGAAACCAAACTTGATAGCGAAGGAATTATTTTCAGTAAAATGAATGTTTGATGATTTGAAATCTTCACCTTCAATCCTGACAGTATATTTAATTTTCCTTGCTTTTCGAAGTATATTTAGTTGGTCATTCGTAAGAGAAATGGTAAGCGTTTGATTTGTTTCTTTGCCCGATTGAATAATCCCCTCATTATCAACACTTCCAGCTACAACAGAATAATCCTTTTTAAAATCAGTGACTAGCTCACCACCCAACGAATCAGTTAATGTGATGGCTAATTTTGTAGTTGCTGGTAGCCCATTTTTGATATTGAGCACCAAAGCTGTAGAATTAATTTTATTTTGGGGGTATTTATTTAACTCTTTAGAGATAGTTTCAAAAATATTTTCGAAAGAATCCTTATATTCAAAATAACTGCCTGCTTTAAATTGAAATGGAATTTTTGTAGTTACGTAAACCTTTATTGCTGCATCAGGAGTAATATAATTTGGAGTAGAGTTACTCTTAATCAGGATATTATTTGGTGAGATTGAAAACTTATATTCCAAAATATCGGGCTTGTTTTCCTTTTCAAACAATTTATCAGTTCCCCCCCAATCTTTATCCAACGTTTTTAACTTTGTCGTTAACCACATACCTGGAATAGTGGGTTTTGAATCAAATTCTAATGTTGTGGAATCTACTCCATTAAATTTCGCAAAAATGGCATCAGTAGGATTTAGTTGAGCAAATGCTTTGATATAATTAACCTTGAAACCTAAGTAGGTACCAATATTTGTCTTGGTTGAAATCTCAATTTGTGGATTGGCGTATTTTAAATCACAATTGGGTAAATTTTTATTCAGATTGAGCGCAATTTGCTCCACTCTTGATGCGTTGGTATAAGTTTCAAAATAACCGTAGGCAACCTTAAATGGCATTTTAGTGATATTTATTTGCAATTGAAATTGGGATGCAGGAGTTAATACAACTGGGTTTGAGCCTGTTTTTATATTTAGCTGAATTATTGCTGGAAAATCTGAGTTCCCTTTGGCATAAAGCATGAAATGTTTCAAAGTTATAACCTTTGAAACATTATAAGCAATTGAATTAAAATTGATTACATTCAATTCCCCTGTATTTAGCATTTTTATTTGAGGAAATGTGATACTTATATTCACATTTTGTGCAGGAATATTTAAATCTGTTTGATTTAACGAAATAGAAAAATCAGCCTGGTCTATCAATACACTATCAATTCGTTCTGTACTGGGGTTGTGATTCATTCCTAAATCTAAATTTTGGGGTATTCCAACAGTTGGTAATATGGTGTTTGGAGGAATAATATTTCCAGGTATTGAGACGGGCAGGCTGACTGAAAATGGTATTATCTTGGATTGCAAATTTAATGCTGGAAATACAAAATTCAAGCTATCATCGTTCTGAAAATAGATATCAGTGCCATCTGTAATAATACTTCCCGACAGTTTATAGAGTGAAAGCATATCGCGTAAAGTTAAATTAGCTCCACCCAAAGGAACAACTAAACTAGGATTTAAAGCAACTTCTTCAGATATATTGTGCAAATCAATATTTGCCTCGCATGAAACGAAGAGAAGTGAGAGAGATAAAATGATAATTTTCAAATACTTGAATCTCATAATTTGTAAGTATATCCATGAATTTAGACTACATGAATTAAATCAAAGCATTTATTTTTCAAAGATAAATATTTTGCTAGTTAATAGCTGCTATTTTAAAGTATTTATTCTGTTAAGAAACAATTTTATCAGGGAAATTGACCAAATAAACAGTTTCGGTAGCCCGAGTAAGTGCCGTGTAAAGCCAGCGATAAAAGTCACTGTTCAATTGATCATCAGCGATTTGACCTGGATCAATAAATACTTTTTTCCACTGTCCACCTTGTGCTTTGTGGCAAGTAACGGCATATCCAAATTTAACTTGTAATGAGTTATAAAACTCATTGTCCAACACCTTTTTGAACATTTCTCGCTTCGTAGTTATTTCGGGATAATCTTCGGCCACGGCAGCAAAAAGCTGATTGGTCATTTCGTTCATGGCCGTTGGTGATTCCGACTGTAAGGCATCCAGCCATACTCTAGCGTCAATTTCCCACTCGTAATCCAAGGAGCGTAAAGTTAAATCAACAAATCGGAAACCATAAATTTCATAAAACTTTCTGACCCTAACAACCTGTAAAATATCACCATTGGCAATAAAATCAATTTCTTTGTAAGGCTTATTCCAATAATAATTATTGCGGGTCACCATCAGCAAATCGCCATTGGTTAGCTCCTCTTCCTTCATCATCACGCGTGCGCGAATGCCATTGTTATACATGTTGGCCCGCTTATTCGACCGCGTTACCACAATCGTATCCTCCACTCCCACTCCATCGTACGACCGCTGAATTTCATCAATCAATTCCATACCACCAAGTTTCTGAATATCAGTAAATCCCTCCAATTGAAAGCGTGGAAACTCAGTGGTTTTTTCTTCAATAAGCTGCTGACGCAATAATGTGGCATTGTGCAAAATTCCACTTTCCAACGCTTGACGAACCACATGCGTTAAAGTGTATTCGTGCAAATGCAAACCGTACCCCAACAATTTATCACGTTCCAAAGCAGGGCTATGTGGCTGCATTACAGGCGGTAACTGAGCTGTGTCGCCCAACAACAAGAGACTGCAACCATCACTGCTGTACACAAACTGCACTAAATCGTCGAGCAAGCGCCCTGAACCAAAAGCAGTTTCGCTACCCGTATTCGAAATCATGGATGCTTCGTCAACAATAAAAAGTGTATGAGTTTGCAGATTATCAGCCAATTGAAAGCGAAATTCGGACATAGATTTTTGCCGATATATCTTTTTATGAATTGTAAATGCTGGAAAACCGGAATAACCCGCAATCACTTTGGCAGCACGACCTGTGGGAGCTAGCAAAACAGTTTTTTGCTTCAATTCGTTCAAGGCACGCACCAAAGCACTCACCACAGAAGTTTTTCCTGTTCCGGCATAACCTCGAAGCATAAAAATTTTATTCTTGTCGGTTGACATCAAAAACTCGCCCAGCAAATCAAGCAGTTGCACTTGTTGTTCGGTTGGTTCAAACGGGAGTTGATCTTTTATGCGGCTGGCAATGAAGTTTTGTAACATAGGGCAAAGATAAAAATAAGAAATTAATAATGAACAATTAATAATTTATAATTGTAATAGTGTCGGTTGTGTTGAAAAGTTTTCTACTTTTGCGCTTGCTAAAAATACATATTTTGCGCTTAATGATACAAAAATAATTATTCAATGAAAAAAACAACCCTTATTATTATGGCAGGTTTGCTAATTACGACTGGCAAAATAAATGCAGTCACTCCTCACGTAGAAGATTTTAAGTATTCGGTTGATAAATTTGCCGACATTGAAATTTTGCGATACCGCGTTCCAGATTTCGAGCAACTGAGTTTGAAACAAAAAGAATTGATTTATTTTCTTACGGAAGCTGCACTTTCTGGACGTGATATATTATTTGATCAAAACAACAAGTATAATTTAACGATACGTAAAACGCTGGAATCTGTTTATGTAAACTATAAAGGTGATCGTAAATCAACTGAATTTCAGCAACTAACTACTTATCTTAAACGTGTTTGGATGGGAAATGGTATTCATCACCATTATTCTGAGGATAAATTTATTCCTGAATTTACAGCCGCTTATTTTGCTAAAACGGTGAAAAGCATTGACCCTAAAAAATTACCTTTGACTAACGGTGAAACGGTAGAGGTACTCATTTCGGAACTTACTCCTATCCTATTCAATAACAGCATTTTCCCAAAACGGACCAATCAAGCTGAAGGTGTAGATTTAATTCTAACTTCAGCAAATAACTACTATGAAGGAGTTACTCAGGCAGAAGTGGAAGCTTTTTATGCCAAAATGAAAGACCCAAAAGACAACACGCCCATTTCTTATGGTTTGAATAGTAAATTGGTGAAGGAAAATGGGGTATTGGTGGAAAAAACCTACAAAGTGGGCGGAATGTATGGAAAAACCATTGAGCACATCATCGGTTGGTTGGAAAAAGCTGCAACTGTGGCAGAAAACAGTAAACAACGTGATGTAATAGTCACATTGATTGATTTTTACAAAACAGGTGATTTAAAAACTTATGATAAATACTGTATCAAATGGGTGGAAGATTTGGCTTCACAAGTTGATTTTGTGAATGGTTTCACTGAATCTTATGGCGACCCACTGGGCATGAAAGCCAGTTGGGAGTCAATGGTGAATTTCAAGAATATTGAAGCCACAAAACGTACAGAAATCATCAGTGCCAATGCGCAATGGTTTGAAGATAACTCGCCAGTGGACAAGCAATTCAAAAAAGAAACAGTGAAAGGCGTTTCGGCAAAAGTGATTACAGCCACTATTCTAGCTGGCGATTGCTATCCCGCCACGCCAATTGGTATAAATTTACCCAACGCCAACTGGATTCGCCGCGACCATGGTTCAAAATCAGTAACCATCGAAAACATTACCGAAGCTTATGATCAAGCATCGTTGGGAAATGGTTTTGCGGAAGAATTTATGTGGAGCAACGTGGAACGAAAACGTGCCAAAGACTATGCTTCAATGACGAATAATTTGCACACGGACTTACACGAATGCCTTGGACACGGTTCGGGAAAATTGCTTCCTGGCGTTGATCCAGATGCACTAAAGGCTTATGGTTCAACCATTGAAGAAGCCCGTGCCGATTTGTTTGGATTATATTATATGGGCGACCCTAAAATGGTGGAATTGACTTTATTGCCAAACAATGAAGCCTATAAAGCTGAATATTACCAGTTTATGATGAACGGACTGATGACACAACTTACACGCATTCAGCCCGATAAAAACATTGAAGAAGCCCACATGCGCAACCGTCAATTGATTGCTTCGTGGGTTTATGAAAAAGGAAAGACCGACAAAGTGATTGAAATCACAAATCGCAATGGAGAAACTTTTATTGTAATCAATGATTATAAAAAACTGCGAACTCTGTTTGGTCAATTACTGGCTGAAATTCAACGTATTCGCTCCACTGGTGATTTTGAAGGTGGTAAAAATCTTGTAGAAAAATATGGAGTTCAAGTAAACCAAACTTTGCATGCAGAAGTGCTGGACCGTTACAAAAAACTAAACTTGGCTCCATATCGAGGTTTTGTTAACCCTGTCTATTCATTGGTAAAAAATGAAAAAGGCGAGATTACGGATGTGACTGTTTCATACACTGAAAATTATGTGAATCAGCACTTAAGATATGGAAAAAACTATAGTTTTGGATTCTAATAAAATGAAGAGTTTGAAGATTTGAAAACGAAAAAACGAGATTATCGAATAGATAATCTCGTTTTTTTGTTTTTCAAAATTCATATAATTCCGTAACGATTTTTCTCATTTTTTCTACCAATGGTTTGTCATCGTCGGAATGAATAATAAAGTCGGCACGAGGAATCTTCTCATTATCTGGTAATTGATGAGAAATTCGGGCAAGCACTTGTTCAGGAGTTACGCCATCGCGCTTCACCACACGCGCAATCCGAATGGCTTCAGAAGCAACAATTAAAATAACTTTGTCAACCATAGAATTAAAGCCACTTTCGAACAAAATGGCGGATTCCATAAACAAAAATTTATGATTAGAATGGGTTTCTGTCCATGATTTAAAATCATCTAAAACTATTGGATGAACTACGGAATTTAATTGCTTCAACAACTCGGTTTTCCCAAATACTATTTTTGCTAAAGCACTGCGATTAAGCCCATTGGAAGTGTATATCTCTTCTCCAAACAAATTTACCAATTGCTTGCGAATAAGCGGGTGCTCATTTTGTAAACGTCGGGCTTCGAGATCTGAATCATAAACCTTAAAGCCCTCTAAGCGCAATAATTCCGACAAGGTAGTTTTTCCACTGCCAATGCCACCCGTAATGCCAATTAATAGAGGAGATTTCATTTTCGGTTGTTCATTTGGAGTTTAAAATCATTTTTCTAATTCTTCTTAAAAAAAAAAGAATTCAAAAATACTATTATGAAAAATAAAACGGATTTGATGATAAATAGTTCTGGATTTTAATGTTTTATGAAATATTTATTCAAACCAAAAGGGATTAAAAACCTAAACTAA
Organism: Paludibacter sp.; assembly: GCA_037142715.1. GTDB lineage: Bacteria > Bacteroidota > Bacteroidia > Bacteroidales > Paludibacteraceae > Paludibacter. The sequence continues at coordinate 7,860 of JBAXAD010000065.1, forward strand.
ATCCCACAGTTACAGTCGTATTTTTCCCTTGTAAATAGGCTGGTGTGAATAAATTCAAATACTTTTGAGCTATTCTATCTGCTTGTTTAGCTTCACCTTCAATGCGAGTTGTAGTTGCATCAAATCCTTGAATATCACTTTTAGTAATGCTAATTAATGCATAAGCATTATTGAAAATCTCATATTGAGCATTGAAAGCAAAAGTCTTGTTTGTCCAAATAATATCTCCCAAAACTGGTTGGCTGATGATTTCTAGAATATTAGCACGATTGTAAGCATATTCATTTCCATGTTTTGCATCTACATACGACAGACTTAAATCCAGTCCACGTATGGGTTTGTATCGCAATGCCAAATAAATTTCCTGAGAATTATCACCCAGATAATGCCCTAAATTATAACCATTTGAAGCCCAGCTAAGCACTGGAATGGAATGTTTATAATTAATGATATTGGTATGTGTAAATTCGCCTGTTATGGATAAATTTTGAATGGGGAAATTACCAAGGTTTGCTCCTATTTTATAGGAAATTGGGTTATTCTCAGGATTGCTTGGCAAAAAGCGTGAAAAACTAATTTCATCAGCATAAACCGAACTATAAAGATGCAAGTGTTTGATATTGCGAGAACTAATATTAAAAAACACCTGTGAGTTTTGGTTCTCAATGGCCAAACCTTTGGTCAATGTATGATCGAGCGATTTATAAAAAGCAATTGGGATAAAGTAGGCGGCCTGCACATTAGGTTCTGCATAAATGATGGAATTTCCAACAGAAATATTCAATTTACTTACAGGTGTAAAAGTAAACATATTTGCAGCAATAAATTTATTCGCCATCCGAAATTGTTTAGTACCCAAATTATCAACATAATAACGTGTACTATCCAAAATATTGGAAACCAACCAGCCATGAAAATACTGCATTTCGAACCATTTTGCAGGCTTCAAATGCAGCGTAAGCATAGGAAATGAAGGCGAGCGTCCCGAAAGGATATTAGATCCATGATAGTTATCGCCCCAAATAACATTGTCTTTCACCAAACCGACTGAACCCCAATTCCATGCATATTTTATGCCACCACGCGAATCGCTAAAATCGCCTCCACCGGCAGCTGCATAAGATTCTTTGTACTCGCAACCTGGGTAATCGATAAGGTACTGTGGACGAGCCAACAAGGGTCCTTCAAATGAAATATCTCGCAAACTTCCATACACGCTCAAATTCTTTCCCATCATTGCTTGAAATTCGGCACCATACCATCGTTTAATGATATTTCCATTACTATTGCGAGTAATGTGCATTCCTAAAATTGGTGTAATTCGTGCACGAAATAAAGTGTCACGATAATGAAAAGCGGGTTGAAGTAATGCAGCTTTTGAAAGTGCATTGTTCCATAAATTGAGATGCGTATCCGGCAGATTATTTTGCTCCAATGCAAAATCATTGAGAAAAAAATGAAGTTCCTTTTGCTGACGATTGTTGAGAAGATTATTTTGTAATTTCGCCGCCAGTAGTTTTTCAGTGATGAAAGTTCGAGAGTAAGGTTTGGCTACAGAATTAATTTCAATGATGCCATCTTCGGCCAATTCATCCAAAAAATCGTATATTCGTGTGTAAGAAACATGTTCTGGGATATCCTGAGCATTAATAAAAACTGAACACAATAAACAAATAATAATTACATTAATCTTCATAAGAAATTCATTTTTAGTTGAGGATAAACAACTGACAATAAAGCAAATGAGACAAATGAACTAAGCACTTCTTGCTTTATTAAATAGAATATTTCTTAGTATCATGAAAAAATAGCGAACGTCAGTAAGAAAAACACCTTTTTTTTCGCAAGCGTCTAAATAATTCATTTCCGAAGCTTGAATTTCGTCCATTGTTACTGGCATATCTGCATAAAAGGGTGGCAAAAGTCCAGGTTTAAATTTATTACGTTTTTCTTGTAATTCTTTGGTATACAGACTATAATACTGCGCACTCAAAGGTCGTACTCCAACAATTTTCATCTCGCCACGCATCAAATTAATTATCATTGGCAATTCATCCATCCAATACTTTCGCATCAATGCCCCAGCAGTAGTCACACGGAAATCTTTGTTGAATTTACCGCCATCTTTTAAGCTATTTCGTTCATAGATATATCCTTGCAAGTACTCTGAATAAGGGTGCATGGTGCGCATTTTATACACTTCAAATGGCTTTCCATTTTTTCCAAATCGATGTAAACGAATTAAAGGTCCATAAATGCGTTTTTGAATTGGCTCAGGTTGTCTTATTCTACGAGCAAAGATATAGGTTAGGTTATTGATTTTTTTTTCTAAAACTACCTTATAACCAAAACAATAGAGTCTACCCATTACTTCTGTTTTGGAAAAAATACGATTTTTCCCACTTGTAATAAGGTAAAATAACTTACGGGTAATGAATATCTTGGGTAAGACACGTCGAAAAAGATAATCGAAAAAGTAAATGAAATAATTAATACCTTTTGGATGCATCTTTAACATACGACGTTTGTAAGTACTTTTGGATTCAAAGCAACAAACAAAAGTTCCATTATCTGGCAGTTTTTCGTTAATTGTGGCAAGGGTTTTATTTATTCCTCGCTTATTATTCAGCCTTTCCAATTGTATAATTGTGGAATACTGATAATTAGGATTCATTTGAAGATTGACGTAATCGGTAGAAACATACACCAAAGTATTTCCACTCTGTAATTCCACATTTTTTTGTAAAAAATTCAATACACGTTCACTTGAATGTGATTGAATAGTTGTACATAATTGATTGTAACTTTCAATATCCAATAAGGAAGTTGGCCTTACATGGGCATTTACACGTTCTTCAATTGGATCAATATTGTACTCATTATATGCAACTGAATACTGATAGGCATAATATAATGATAGAGCAATATAATTGAGCGAAAAAGCACCAATTGATATTGACAACAACACATAACCAGAATAATTTGGAAAATAAAAATAAATCAACAACTTAAAAATAACCAAAACAATCAGTGAAGCATCTAATAATCTTAATGATGCAATAAAGTATCTTTGGTTTTTTAGTGGCTTATATCGTCCTAGGAAATAAGAACAAATTAACCATACCGTAACAAAAAAGAAGGAGGGCCATGAATATTTTTCAAAAGGTGTATGTGTTGATAATGGAAACCAGTCTAACACGACATAGAAACTTAATATCAATAAAAACCAATCAATTATAAAAAAGAAATGGGCAGGTTTGTAAAATTTTATCATGTAAGTTAAACGCTCTATTTATGAAATTCGAAATACCTAAGTTGCAAAAATACGACAAATTAATTCAAAAAAGAACAGATAAAAGGAAATTAAAATATTTTTGGGATAAATAGAGCAATGTTTAGTTGTAATCAAAGTAATTTTAGTGTTAGATCAATTTAGATTTGAAGCGTTTTCTGAACTATTTGTAAACTTTCGGTCAATTAGACATTGTTAATAAGTAATTAAAAATTAAATGTGTATCTTTGCAGTCATTATTATTACAACAAAATATGCACCAAGAAATACAATTGATTCTGACCCCCGAACAGGCTCACAAACAAGATTTACTGACCAAACAAGTTGCCGACAAACTTGAGATTTCACCAATAAGGATTAAACACCTTCGGATTTTAAAGAAATCTATCGATTCCCGCGCTTTTTTACCCAAAGTAAATGTGACGGTTGAAGTGTATTGGGACGAAGATGCTCCCGAAATTCCTCAGGCAGAATTCGACTATAAATTTGTTGGTCAAAATACTCCTGTAATCATTATTGGAGCTGGTCCAGCTGGACTTTTTGCTGCACTGAAATTGATAGAATCGGGCTTGAAACCGATAATACTTGAACGTGGCAAAAATGCTCATGAACGGAAGGTTGATATAGCTCAATTGCATAGAAATAAAGGGATTAACGCTGAATCAAATTACTGTTTTGGCGAAGGTGGCGCTGGAACTTTCTCTGACGGAAAACTCTACACTCGATCAAAAAAGAAAGGAAATCCACAACGGATTCTTGAGATTTTTCATCATCATGGTGCTGATGCAAATATACTTCAGGATACACATCCACACATTGGCTCCGATAAACTTCCTGTGGTAATTGGTAATATTAGCAAAACAATAACTTCGTGCGGAGGTGAAATTCATTTTGAACAAAAATTGACCGAAATCCTCTTGGATGGAAAACAGGTAATTGGTTGTAAAACTGAAGATGGAAGTGTTTTTGAGGCCAAATCTTTGATTTTGGCAACAGGACATTCGGCGCATGACGTATATGAGATGTTGAACAACCAAGGTATTGCATTGGAAGCCAAAGGTTTTGCAATGGGCGTAAGGGTTGAACATCCACAAGAATTAATTGATACCATCCAATACCACAGCAAAGAACGTGGCGAATATTTACCTGCAGCCACCTACAATTTGGTGGATCAAGTAAATGAGCGTGGTGTATATTCATTTTGTATGTGTCCAGGCGGTTTTATCGTTCCTGCAGGAAGCGGCGACAATGAGATTGTTGTGAACGGAATGTCAGCATCACAGCGCAATTCACCTTTTGCCAATTCGGGAATTGTGGTTGAAATTCGTCCAGAAGATATTCCTTCCGAATTTAAAGAGTTTGGTGTTTTGGCAGGATTAAAATTCCAACAATATGTTGAAAATTTGGCTTTCCGCAACAATGGTGGCTTGGGTCAGGTAGCACCTGCGCAACGATTGGGCGATTTTGTAAAAGGCAGACTTTCAGCCGATTTACCCGAATGTTCTTACTTGCCTGGATTGATTTCTTCACCTTTGCATTTTTGGTTACCCGAAATTATTTCTTCAAGATTGCGCGAAGGATTTAAGAAATTTGATAGGAAAATGCGTGGCTATCTTACCAACGAAGCAGTGGTGGTAGGAGTTGAATCACGTTCATCGGCTGCAGTTCGCATTCCTAGAAATGCTGAAACGGGTCAACATCCCGATATTATTGGACTTTTTCCGGCTGGCGAAGGTTCTGGTTATTCGGGTGGAATTTCTTCATCAGCAATTGATGGTGAAAATGCAGCAGAAAAAGTGGCTTTAAGTCTGATCCCGATAGCTATCGGGACAAAGGACTAAAGACTTTATTTACTATACTTTATACATTCGTCAAAATTTTAAGGTAATGTTTTTTCAAAACCTTTGTCCTTAGACTTTTGACCTTAGACATATTTTATGAAAAAAAATCAAGCAAAATTCGTTCCCGCTCCCAAACCCACTCACTTTAAAGTGACTGAACCTGTGGAGTTAATGACTTTTTTATTGGCCAAAATGGGCGGTATGAGTCGTAATTCCGTGAAATCATTGTTGGCACATCGTCAAGTAATGGTAAATGAAACCATCACAACGCAATTCAATCAACTTTTAAAACCGAAAGATGTTTTAACCGTGAATAGTTCACGTGGTAATATTGAGTTGACGCACCCAAAACTACGCATCATTTTTGAAGATGCATATATTATAATTGTTGAGAAAAAAGAAGGTTTACTCACCGTTAGTACAGGTGATAATGACGAAACTACAGCATTTTCCATCCTTAGAAATTACGTAAAGAAAAGTTCGCCAACCAATAGAGTTTATACCGTCCATCGTCTGGATCGTGAAACTTCAGGTGTGCTTATGTTTGCCAAAACGCGTGAAATTCAACTCGCTTTGCAGGAAAATTGGCATCGTGTGATTACCCGTCGCGTTTACGTGGCATTGGTAGAAGGAAAAGTTGAAAAAGAACAAGATACGATTGTAACCTGGCTTTCGGAAAACGAAAAATCATTGAAAATACATTCGAGCGATTCCGACAATGGAGGGCAACAAGCTGTTACACATTATCGTCGTATAAAATCAAACGACCTGTATTCACTATTGGAAATAGAATTGGAAACTGGTCGTAAAAATCAAATCCGTGTACACATGGAAGGCATTGGCCACCCAATTGTTGGCGACAAAAAATACGGTGCAAACACAAGTCCAATTGCTCGATTGGGATTACATGCCCGAGTTTTGGAATTTTATCACCCCATGTCACTAGAAATTGTGAACTTTGAAACGCCAGTTCCACGAAATTTTTTGAGTATATTTCATTAATTATCAATCGCTTGTTATATGTAAAGAACAATTACATTTAACTTGAAACTTTATACATTATGTCGAACACTATTGGAAAATTATTCACTTTTACCTCATTCGGAGAATCTCACGGACGTGGAATTGGTGGAATAGTAGATGGATGTCCAGCCGGAATAGAAATGGACAAAATTTACATACAAAATGAATTAAATCGTCGCCGTCCAGGCCAATCAGATATATCCACACCTCGCAAAGAGGGCGATAAAGTGGATTTTCTTTCAGGAATTTTTGAAGGAAAAACTACCGGAACACCGATTGCCTTTGTGATTTGGAACGAAAATCAACATAGCACCGATTACGACCACTTGAAAGAAGTCTATCGCCCATCGCATGCCGACTATACCTACCAACAAAAATATGGCATCCGCGACCATCGTGGTGGTGGACGAAGTTCTGCTCGCGAAACTGCTTCTCGCGTGGTGGCTGGTGGTATTGCCAAATTAGCGTTGAAAGGAATGGGCATTGAAATTACTGCGTTTACGTCGCAAGTGGGTCACATTGCCATGACACAGAATTTTGAAACTGCCGATTTATCATTGATTGAAAGCAATATTGTGCGTTGCCCCGAAAAGGAAACAGCCGAAAAAATGATTGCCTATATCAAACAACTGAAAGAAGAAGGTGATTCTATTGGCGGAATTATTTCGTGCATAATCAAAGGAGTTCCAGTAGGATTGGGCGAGCCAATTTTCGACAAATTGCAAGCTCGTTTGGCACAAGCCATGCTCAGCATCAATGCTACACATGGTTTTGATTACGGTCGTGGATTTGAAGGTGTGAGCATGAAAGGTTCGCAAATGAACGATTCGTTTATAAAAGATGGCGATAAAATAACTACTCGTACCAACAATTCGGGGGGCGTGCAAGGTGGAATAAGCAACGGACAGGATGTATATTTCCGCGTATTATTCAAACCAGTAGCTACCATTTCAAAAAAACAAGATACGCTAGACATTCACCAAAAAGAAGTGGAACTGCAAGCTTTTGGACGACACGACCCATGCGTTTTACCACGTGCAGTACCTATTGTGGAGGCCATGGCTGCTTTGACACTGATTGATTTGGCTTTGTTATGTCAAAAGACGAAAGTCTAAAGACAAAAGTCTCTTCTTCAAAAAGACAAGATTAGGCTTTTTAACTGTAAAAGTAAATAATACAAACAAAGTGAGTAATCATTGGGCCATCATCATCAATCCAAAAGCAGGGAAAAAGAAATATCGCCAACAGCGATTATATCTTTTTCGCACATTAAGGCGTGCTGGAATAACCTTTGATTTTAAAGTGACTCGATTTGCAGGCCACGCTACCAAAATAGCGAAAATGTTTGCTGAAAAGAATTACCAAAACTTCATGGTTTTGGGAGGCGATGGTACCATGAGCGAAGTGATTAACGGCATTTTCAGAGCTGATATTAAAGACACTAGCAATCTTAAAATAGCACTGATACCTCGTGGCACTGGTAACGATTGGGGACGATTCTGGGGACTCACAAGTGATTACAAACATTCTATTGATGTGTTTTTGGAAGGGAAACTTCAGCCCATTGATATTGGAAAGGTTGAATACAAATTGGAAAGTGAGTCTGAAAACCATTACTTTATCAATTCTGTTGGGCTTGGCTTGGATGCAGCAGTAGTAAATATCACCCACCGATTGAAAGAGATTTTTGGCAGTCATTCCTTTATGTATTCCGTTGCTTTGCTTAGCGCCGTATTCTCCTACAAGTCCAACAAAGTCAAAATACATTTTGACGGAAAAAGTCTAAACGAAAATATGTTTAGTATGAATGTGGCCAATGGTTGCTACAGCGGTGGTGGAATGAAACAAACACCCAATGCCCTACCCTACGATGGTTTACTAGATGTGATGCTAGCCAAGAAACCAACTTTCTTTGATATTATTGGTGGACTCCGACGACTTTTCAATGGCAAATTATTGGAACATCCGATGATTGAATCATTTCAAACAAATAATTTGACTATTGATTGTCACAAAAATGCTTTGATGGAAGCTGATGGAATAATTATAAATGGTGCTTCACCTTATAATATTAGCATAATTCCGAAAGCCATAAATATGATAATTCCATAAACAAAGCTACAAAACCATAGACCCTTGGGGTTATATAAATTATTTTAATGAAAATACTTCTCACAATTTCTCTTCTAGTTATCTCAAACGTATTCATGACTTTTGCTTGGTATGGTCATTTAAAATTACGTGAATTCAAATGGTTCGAGGCTATTCCTTTGATTGGCATAATCCTCATTTCGTGGGGAATTGCATTTTTGGAATATTTATTTCAAGTTCCGGCCAATCGTATCGGTTTTAAAGACAACGGAGGCCCATTTACTCTTATTCAACTTAAAGTAATTCAGGAAGTTATCACTTTAGTAATATTCACAGTATTTTCTTTGTTGGTGTTTAAAAACAATGCTTCGTTAAACTTAATGTTAATCAGTTGAATATCAAGAAAATAAACTT
>JBAXAD010000066.1:0-16372 GCA_037142715.1 Paludibacter sp.
ATGTTATAGTGTTGTCTGTGCCACCTCCTGCATTAAATCCATCCTGACCGGCACCATTGCCCAATGCGTGCATTGGTCCGTTGTACGTGCCGGGAATTGGTGCGTTTTCGGAAATTTGATTTAAAGCTACCAGATTTGTTTTGCTTAAATCAACCAACACCATGCTACCAGTAGCTGCATTATTTTCTGTACCCTCCACAACTAAATTATTCTTGTTGTTGTAGTTGTTAAGTAAAGTAGAAATTGCTGAGTTTCCAGTGTTTGAAGTGTTTTCGTTAGTTGAATTATTCGCAGTTGTATTCTTAGTTTGTGTTTGATAAACAGCATTATCTGTGACTGGATAATCTGATTCAGTAGTTGTAGTAATTAATTGTTTGCCATTATTATCAGTAATTGTATTTTTGCCATCAATTGTTTGCAAACTAGTATTGTCAACATTGTCAGCTACTTCTATCGCTTTTGCCTTTTTGATTTTTGCATTGTCAATTTCAACAGAAGAAGTAACTTTTGTTTCATCCTTTTTTACGTTACTGGCAATAAAACGCTTGGTTTTGGTTTTATTTACTGCAGTCAAGTTATTGGTAGGCACTTCAACTTTATCCATCAACTTATTGTCATCGTTTTTTGTTTTAATTGCCTCTTTAGCCGCGGCCGGATGACTTTTTATGTTTCTAACTGCAAGTAATTTTGGATTGTTGCTTACGTAGTTTACAGCATAGTCATAACCATTGTTCTTGCTTTTTTCATTGTGTAAATGTACCAACATCATTATGAAGGTTGCGCCTAGCAACACATACACTTTCCACCAATATAAACTATTTTGTTCCATTTTGTTTCCTGTTTTTAAGTAGTGAATAGTTGGGTTAATTTACAACGAATTTTGAAATGGCTGTTCTATCACCTTTCATTTGTATCAAGTAAACTCCTTGTACAAGATCTTTTACATCTATATTCATTTCGGGGTAATTGTCTATTTTCATTGTGCGCAATTGTTTGCCTTGCATGTCATACAAAGTAATTTTGCTTCCAAGATCGGATGCTGTAAGTTGTTTAATACGTACCGATTTGTTATTGTAATATAGATCCAGTTTGTAATTGATGTTATTAGTACCTGTGCCGATTGGTCGTTTAAAATTAATCAAAAAACGATTGGGAGCATCGGTGGGATCTGAAGTAAATGAATAGCTGCCCATGGCTTTCATGTCAGTCATTTTCTGCATTTTGGTATCATACACCCAAACCCCCTCTGTACTGAGTGTTTCGGCATATTTGGTAGTCAAACTATAATTCCCGCCATATTGCGAAGGCTGAAAAGCCATTACAATACTATCAGCAGTGAGTGGCAGTCCGTTGGCCGAGAGTTTTGCTTGTGTAGAAGACAAGGTGTAAAGTTGAAAAATATTGTCGTCGTTTACAAATGCCTTTGCCATATCATAATTATCACTTCCCATGGATGCAGAAGCGCGTAGACCAATGGCGGTGACATCAAAAATGTTCTCATTGTCAACAGGATGCACATTAAATACAATCTGATTGGTGGCTCCGTCAGCATTTCTAACGTTATTTATGCCCTTCATGCTGAGCGGATTATTGTGTGCAACATCTGCATGACGCAATAAATCCTTACCGATTGATAAAGAACCAATTTGTGACGCACCTTTCAAAACGCGCACCATAAATACACTCATGGCTGCAATGTCCTTCACGCTCGACACCACAATGGCATCTCCGCTTCCGCTTATGTCATAAGCCTGATAAGTGGTAGCACCCGCAGGATAAACATAAATGTAAGGTGCAAATTGCAATGGGCTATTTTCCATGGCTTTTGCCAATAAGCTTGTTGGGATTGGGCAAGTGTAGGAGTTGCCAATCAACCAATTGACTGTAGAACCTAGATTGGCATCGCTGATTGAATTGGAGTATAATACGTCATCCGCAAATAATTGTTCTGAATAAGGAGTTACCGTGTATACACTACCGTTAAAATGGTATTTTCCTTTGTCGTACAATGAAGGATTTGGCTCACCTGTGTACCACAATCCAGATGTTGCTTTTAGATTATCGTATCCATATAATTTAGGACGGGGTTTTATCAAATATGCTTGTGCAGGTACCAATTTCTCAGCTGCAATATATACGTATTGGTCATCGTCGATGGTGCCGTCGGCTGGTGCAGTATCCTTGTTACCATATACATAAGTGGTATGTCCGTACGTTCCAGTGTTCATTGGGCGTCGAACCCAGTTTCCAGCAAAACAGCCCGAAAGTTGTGTATTTTTAAATGGTGTAGCAAACCCAAACATTTGTGTCGAACCGTTTTGTGGTCTGTACAGCGTCATGTCACGCTCCACTATTACTGCACCTAAATCTACCAAACTGGCCGATGTACCTGCCTGCGTAATCCGCAATGAAGCATCGAAAACATTGGTGCCAATCACATCCGATCGAAGTATCATTTTACCCACTTTAGCATTTACACGATGTAAAGTGGTGGCATCGATACCCATCTTTCCGGGGATTTCTATTGAATCGTTGGTGGAAATTTCAAAATTTGGAAATGCAATATAACTCAATCCCCTATCAAAGGTGTTTAGAGCAACTGATTGTGTAGTGATTGTCCTATTCACACCACGGTCTTTCACAAATCGAAATTTACCCGTTGAGGTGGTTTTGGTAGTAGCATCTACCTCAAAAACGTTGGTAGTGGCATCTTGATAGAAGTTTCCACCCAGCTCGGTAATTCCGTTCTGAATAACCTGAACGCCACTGCCCAATTGTCGCATTGCATCTGGCACATAAAGCGATACCCGGGTTGATGGACTAGCAGCAGCCACATTCATTTGACCTGTGTTCAAAAAAGTAACGTTGGTTTGCGAGTATACGCTTTGAAATACCATCAGTACCAAAGTCATTATTGTTGCGGAGGTAGTCTTTTTCATACTTTTCTGATATTAAAAAAATACTGCAATGTTTTTTGCTTAAATAACAAGCTGCTATTTTAAAATTGTTGATGTTTTTTATTGGAGCTGTTGTGATATGTGCTACATGAAAACAAGAATAATATAGTAGTTTATTATAATTGTAATTAATTCAAATTGAACTGTTGCAAATATAATAATAGATTATTCAATATAACTGATTGATAATTGTAGTATTTATTTTAGTTGGCTTGTACAATCTATTGTGTATTTTCTTCAAATTATTGTAGATGTTGTTTAGTTGATTTATTCTTTAAGTGTATAGAGTATTTGATATATTAAACAACTATCAGATTATCAGTGTAATAATTTGTGTAGTTGTTTGTTTCTATCCCATGTACTGAAATTTATATTTAATGTTAGTCGTTTTTCGTTTACATTGCTAATAAATCCATTATTGTCTTTTTAAATGCAAATTCAGATAATTTAATTTTATACGTGATTTTATTTGCATTATTTAGTGATTTGTTGCTCCATTGTGAATCAAATACTAATGTTATAAATGCTAGTGTTGGAAAAAATATGACAAGTACTACATAGTTTTTATTGTATTTCTTATACTGAGTAAATGCATTTTTCCATATTTTAACGAATCGGCAATGTCTATACTTCTCATGTTTTTTCAACTAATATGTTTTATATTCACGAAAAGTGTACTTGAATATTCTTCATTTGAAGAATATAGCGCAAGGAGTGGTTGCAATATACAATGATTCGTAATAAAAGTATCTATTACATTAAAATGCAATAACTTAGCTTTCGGATTTAACGGTATTTGATCTTATTCCAAATAAAAGAGAAAACGCAATCCCGATAATTATCGGGACGCAAAGTTCTAAATGCCTTATATTCAACAACAAGAGAAAGAATGCTAATGAAACATCCCGAGTAGCGGGAGACAAAAACTTTCAGTTTTTCTTTGCGTCTTTGCAACTTAGCGACTTTGCGTTCAAAAAATCTTATTTTATAACGAACCATTGTTGCAAGAAGTCTACTTTTTCTTATATTTGCACAAACATATACTTCCTGTCTTGAATTATTTAGCCCATATTTTTTTATCCGGAAAGGATTCACAACTACAAATTGGGAATTTTATCGGTGATTTTGTAAAAGGAAATCATTATGATAAATACCCCACAGGTATTCGCAAAGGAATATTGCTACATCGTAATATTGATACTTTTACCGATACACATCCTGTAGTGAGAGAAACGGTGGCTTTGCTACGTCCTTCTTTTGGACGGTATTCGGCCATAATTGTTGATATGTATTTCGATTATTTCCTCGCACTGGATTTTCATATTTATTCTCCAAATAAATCATTGAAGCGTTTTTCTGTTTTCTTTTATTTTGCAGTATTGATGCGCTATCGACATTTGCCGAAACGGGTAAAAGGTTTTATATTTCATTTTGTTTTGACCAATAGATTGTTCAATTATTCCTCTCCTAAAGGGCTAAATGAGTCGCTTGAAATTATGGCGCGCCACAAAATTACAGCTCTGGAACCCGAAAAAATCATGTTTTTCCTGAATGAAAACCATGATGAACTACAAACAAAATTTCATTTGTTTTTTCCAGATGTGATAGAATATGTGAGAATTGAAACAATATAATAAACAATCAGATTTCAATGTTGTTGAGGGTTTGATAGTAATGCGATTTTTTGTACCTTTGTGCTCTCAAAAAAAAACAATCATTTACAATGAAAATGAATTGTAAATAGTAAATAATTAAATAGTAAATTCTTGATATATGTTTGAATCGTTAAGTGAAAGATTAGAGCGGTCGTTTAAAATCCTGAAAGGGGAAGGCAAGATTACCGAAATCAATGTGGCCGAAACGCTGAAAGATGTACGTAAAGCCTTGTTGGATGCCGATGTTAACTTCAAGATTGCCAAAACATTTACCGATACGGTAAAAGAAAAAGCCATTGGACAAAATGTGCTTACTTCTTTGAAACCAAATCAGTTGATGGTGAAAATTGTTCACGACGAACTAGCCGAACTTATGGGTGGTGCCAATGTGGACATCAATCTAAAAGGTTCACCAACCGTCATTTTAATGTCGGGTTTGCAAGGTTCGGGTAAAACAACTTTTTCTGGAAAACTGGCTAATTATCTTAAAACAAAACGCGCTAAGAATCCTTTGTTGGTAGCTTGTGACGTGTATCGTCCTGCTGCTATTGAGCAATTGAGAGTACTTGGAGAACAACTATCAATACCTGTTTTTTCTGATTTAAACAGCAAAAGTCCGGTTGCAATTGCGGAAGCAGCCATTAAACATGCCAAACTACATGGCAACGATGTGGTGATTGTCGATACTGCTGGTCGTTTGGCAGTGGATGAAATGATGATGAACGAAATTGCGGCCATCAAAAAAGCCATTCAACCGCAAGAAATCTTGTTCGTAGTGGATGCCATGACTGGACAGGATGCCGTAAATACTGCCAAAGAATTCAACGACCGTTTGGATTTTGATGGTGTAATTCTAACCAAATTGGATGGTGATACCCGTGGTGGTGCTGCCCTTTCTATTCGTTCTGTAGTCAACAAACCAATCAAGTTTGTTGGTACAGGCGAAAAAATGGACGCCTTGGATGTGTTTTATCCAGAACGTATGGCCGACCGTATTTTGGGAATGGGTGATATCGTTTCGCTTGTGGAACGTGCTCAGGAACAATACGATGAAGAAGACGCCCGTCGTCTGCAAAAGCGTATTGCCAAAAATCAATTTGACTTCAACGACTTTTTATCTCAGATAGCCCAAATCAAAAAAATGGGTAATATCAAGGATTTGGCAGCAATGATTCCAGGAATGGGCAAGGCATTGAAAGATGTGGAAGTGGACGATAATGCTTTCAAAGGCATCGAAGCCATTATTCATTCCATGACTCCTCACGAACGTGAAAATCCTTCATTGTTGAATGGAAGTCGCAAGACACGTATTGCCAAAGGAAGCGGTACAACCATTGTGGACGTAAACCGTTTACTGAAACAATTTGACCAAACAAGCAAAATGATGAAAATGGCTACCGTTAGCCAAGGGAAATTGAAAATAGGAAAAAGAAGGTAGAAAAAATGTAGGAATTAAAGAATGAAAAAATGAAAGAATGTGAACTCTTTCAAATTCTTTACCATTTATTCATTTACTATTTACCATTTCCGCTCAACCGCTTTTTTGCGGTTTGTCGGATAAACACGAAACACGAAACACGAAACGAACATGTACCAAATAATTGATGGCAAAGCCATTTCAGAACAAGTAAAATCGGAAATTGCCGAGGAAGTAAAACAAATTGTGGCTACCGGAAAACGCGCACCACATTTGGCAGTTATCATTGTGGGTCACGATGGTGGTAGCGAAACCTATGTGGCACACAAAGTAAAATCGTGCGAACAAGTAGGTTTTAAATCGACCAAAATTACTTTCGAAGCGGATGTAACTGAAGCTGAGCTATTGGCAAAAATTGATGAACTGAACAAAGATGCAGAATTGGATGGGTTTATCGTTCAATTGCCCTTGCCTAAGCATATCTCGGAACAAAAAGTAATTGAAGCCATCGATTATCGCAAAGATGTGGATGGTTTTCACCCAGTAAACGTGGGACGTTTGTCTATCGGATTACCTTGTTATGTTTGTGCAACGCCTTCTGGAATTATCGAACTGATTAAACGTTACGAAATTCCAACTGTCGGCAAAAACTGTGTAGTGATTGGTCGTAGCAATATCGTTGGCAAACCTGTGGCTTCGTTAATGATGCAAAAAGGGTGTGACGCTACCGTAACTGTATGCCACAGCCGTACCAAAAATCTGAAAGAAATTTGCTTGCAAGCTGATATAATCATTGCAGCTCTCGGTCAACCAGAGTTCTTAACTGCCGACATGGTGAAAAATGGTGCTGCGGTTATAGATGTTGGTACCACCCGTGTTCCTTCCGACAAAACCAAAAGCGGTTTCCGTTTGAGTGGCGATGTGAAATTCGACGAAGTAGCTCCCAAATGTTCTTTCATTACTCCAGTTCCGGGTGGCGTAGGACCGATGACGATTGTTTCGTTGCTGAAAAATACGCTGTTGGCTGCAAAAGGGGAAATCTATTAATAAGTTGATAGTTGACAGTGAAAGCGCTATCAATTATCAACTGTCAACTATCAACTGAATTATGTTATTCTACGTTCCAACTCTTGCCACCGCCCATATTCTTCCCGAGGAAGAATCGCAACATGCCGTAAAAGTGTTGCGGTTGCAAGTGGGTGATGCTATTACCGTGGTGGATGGATTAGGAGGTTTTTACAATGCCAAAATCACAAATCCACATCCTAAACATTGTGGTTTTGAAATAACCGAAACGATTGCCGAATATGGCAAGCGAGATTACAAGTTGCACATTGCCATAGCACCTACCAGAAATATCGAACGCCTGGAATGGTTTATCGAGAAAGCCACCGAGATGGGAATCGATGAAATTACCCCGATAATTTGTCGCTTCTCCGAGCGCAAAATCATCAAGGCCGAACGACTTGATAAAATCATTGTTTCAGCTGCCAAACAATCCGTTAAAGCTTATTTCCCCAAATTAAATCCACTTTGTACTATTGATGAATTGATGAAAAAACATCAAGCCAGTCAGAAGTTTATTGCGCATTGCTACGAAGAAGACAAGAAATTACTGCAAACCGAAATTCAGAAATCGTCGGATGTGTTGATTTTGATAGGCCCGGAAGGTGATTTTAGCAAAGAAGAAGTACAAAAAGCATTGTCTGCAGGGTTTGTACCTGTTTCTTTGGGCAATAGTCGATTACGTACCGAAACTGCTGGCGTAGTGGCTTGCTGCACGGTGGCGGTGATGAATACCCCTAGCCCCTAAAGGGGAATTATGCAAGCATTGGTTTCTTTAACGGTCTATAATTTTGATACCAATATTTAATGTAAGTTTAAGATTGACAGTAGTAATCAAGTTCCCCTTTAGGGGCTAGGGGTTCTTTTGTGGTTTTATTTCTTCTTCAATATAATCCAAATAATAATGGGTGCTCCAAACAACGCACTTATAGTATTAATTGGCAATGTGTAAGTAGGTAGTTGAGAAATAATATCGCAAGTCAGCAACAAAGAAGCTCCTAAAAGGACACAAGCTGGAAGTAGAATTTTATGGCTTGAACTGCGGAAAATGCCACGCGCAATGTGCGGAATAGCGACTCCCACAAATGCTATTGGTCCAGTAAAAGCAGTAATTCCACCCGCCAAAAGTCCTGTTGCCAGCACAATCAAGAATCTTGTTTTGGCAATCGAAATTCCCAATCCTCGGGCATAATTCTCGCCAAGCAGCAATCCGTCCAGTTTTTTTTGCAAATAAAACGACAATCCCAATCCGACCAAAACCACTGGTAATAGCACTCTCATATAAGTCCAGGTTACGGCGCTTAAGCTGCCGAATGTCCACATTACAAATAACTTGATGGCATCTGGATTGCTGAAATTTTGCAACACGCTCACCAGTGAACTGGCAATTGTTCCGAACATAATACCCACAATTAATAGCGATACGGCATTGTTTACCTTAAAAGAAACGCCAACCACCAACACCAATACGATAGAAGCGCCAATAATGGCAGCCACTATCAATGCCCAACCACTACTCACAAATGCAACAGGGAGAATCGACGCTGCCATCATCACCAATGCCACGCCCAAACTTGCACCCGAGCTCACCCCCAATATATATGGATCTGCCAATGGATTCCGAAATAGCGTTTGCATCATTAATCCTGCCACCGAAAGTGAAGCTCCCGCCAATATTGCTGTAACGGCTTTTGGCAAACGGAAGTTGAGAAGTATTTCGGAATTGATACCGTCAGCAGCCTTACCAAAAAAAACAGAAAGTATCTCACTTACTGATATTGAAATACTTCCCCATGCCAAATCGGTTAGAAATAGTCCTATTGATAACAGAAAAAGAGTGAGGAATATAATGGAATGTCGTTTTATCATTGTGCAATCTTAGTCATTATCCAAATGATTTATTGTTTTAAGTTCTAAGTCGAATCTTTTACTTTTGTTTTGGAAAACTCCACAAAGATAAGTATTTCATTTTGTATTGAAACTGATTTGAGATATAAAAAATCCCTTGCAACAATCAGTTACAAGGGATTTTATATTTATCGAATGGTTCAGCTAATTTAATAGATTGCGATTTACGATAAGGTCAAGAACGAACTTTTAAGAAAAAAATCAGTGATTCAATTTCTTATTTTATCCAACAATCGGTTCAATTCATTTACCTCATCATCCGACAGATTTTGCAACAAGGTGTCAGCTTTTAGTTCACAATCGTCCATATTCGTCAACAATTGTAAGCCTTTTTCGGTAATTTCAACGTCTTTTTGTCTGCGGTCTGTTTCATTTTCTTTTCTGTCTACCAAGCCTTTATCGTAAAGCTTGTCAACAAGGCGGCTGACATCTGAACTCCTGTCGAGCATGCGTTCTTTTAAAAATCCAATAGAAGATGTGCCTTGTGAACGAAAGCCACGTAGCACCCGCAAAATATTATATTGCGGTTCGGTAAGTCCGTGTTTTTTAAGCAACTGCATCATGCTATATGTTAACTGCTTTTCAGTGAAAAATAAGTTGATTAGTGCTTTGTGGCGTTCGTTGCGAAATCGACCTTTCAATTCATCTTCTATTTTCATTTTGCTTTTACTTCAATTTCAATAATTCTGGATTACGTAAAAATCCGGTAATCCAAACTAGAATTAATATAACTGAAGGCATCATAATACTTATTCCACCAGTCATGTGAATAATGATTGCGCCGCCCAAATAAGAACTCAATAAGAGAGTACCCAATTTATTTGTTTTGGGAACCAAGAATAGCAATGCCGAAACGATTTCGCCAATAGCAATAATAATACGCCAGTCGGCCAATTTCATTTGTTCCATTTGTTCAGGGTGCATAAATTTTCCTGAGGCACTGAATAGAAATAATGCGGTTAATAAGCCTGAGATACCCCAAGCAATGATTTGGTTTGTTTTACTAATTTCTGTACTCATAATTTTTTTTGTTAGTTAATTGATTCTAATTGTTATAAAATTCTATTGTATAAACATGGAGAATATACTTGTTTGAACTTTATATGTTACAACATGCATTTGCGATAAATGTTCATTTTATCGATAAATTTTAAAAGAAGATTTTTTTTAATCAATAATTGGTGTTCTACTTTCATATTGAAATTAAGAATGAAAAGAACCAATTTGTTTGATAAATTACAATTACCGTTGTCCATTATTGTAATTATGAAAGCTGATATGTCGCAATTTCTAAGGATTGTTTGGTGCTAGGCTAGTTCTATTTGTCTATTCGGCTCAAAAATTGTACCTTTGCAATCTTTTATAAAACCGATTGTATGGGACATTTGTCCTTTGACATTAGACATTAGACAAATCTTCATGAGCTTAAATTCCGAAATTCAACGCCGCCGTACCTTTGCCATTATCAGTCATCCAGATGCCGGAAAAACAACATTGACAGAAAAACTCTTGCTTTTTGGTGGAGCTATTCACGTGGCAGGTGCCGTAAAATCTAATAAAATAAAGAAAACGGCTACTTCCGATTGGATGGAAATTGAGAAACAAAGGGGAATTTCTGTGGCTACTTCGGTGATGGGATTTGAATACCGCGATTATAAAATCAATATTTTGGATACTCCTGGTCACCAGGACTTTGCCGAAGATACTTACCGTACTTTAACGGCTGTGGATAGTGTAATAATCGTTGTGGATACCGCCAAAGGTGTGGAAGCGCAAACGCGTAAACTGATGAGTGTGTGCCGTATGCGTAATACTCCCGTGATGGTTTTTGTGAATAAAATGGACCGTGAAGGTAAAGATCCTTTCGACTTGCTCGACGAGTTGGAAGCCGAACTCGGAATCAATGTACGTCCTTTGAGCTGGCCCATTAGCATGGGTGCATCATTTAAAGGTGTATATAATATTTACAAACAAAATTTGGAGCTTTATACGCCTAACAAGCAGACCATCAGCGAAACGGTGGCTTTCTCGGACATCAATAGTCCTGAGTTGGAAAACCATTTGAGTAAGCTGGATGCCGATAAACTGCGTGAAGACATGGAGTTGATAAATGGCGTTTATTCAGAATTTGACAATGAAAAATACTTGGCGGGTGAACTGGCTCCGGTGTTTTTTGGAAGCGCATTGAATACTTTTGGGGTAAAAGAATTGCTGGACTGCTTCGTGGAAGTGGCACCTTCGCCTCGCCCCATACATACCCAGGAGCGTGAAGTAAATCCTTACGAAGAAGCTTTTTCGGGTTTTGTGTTTAAAATTCATGCCAATATGGACCCAAATCACCGCAGTTGTATTGCTTTTGTGAAAATATGTTCGGGAAAATTTGAGCGGAATGTAAACTACAAACACGTGCGACACAATAAGATGATGCGTTTTTCGAGCCCAACGGCTTTTATGGCGCAGAAAAAAGAAACGGTTGATGAGGCGTATGCTGGTGACATAGTGGGTCTGCCTGATACGGGAACTTTCAAAATTGGCGATACGCTTACTTCGGGTGAAGGATTGCACTTTAAAGGAATTCCAAGTTTCTCGCCCGAAATGTTTAAGTACATTGAGAATGCCGATCCAATGAAAACCAAGCAATTGGAAAAAGGTGTAGCGCAATTAATGGATGAAGGTGTGGCGCAATTGTTTACTAATCAATACAATGGACGAAAGATTATTGGAACTGTGGGGCAACTACAGTTTGAAGTAATTCAATACCGTTTGTTGCACGAATATAATGCTCAATGTCGTTGGGACCCAATTTCACTCTACAAAGCTTGCTGGATTAAGAGCGATGATGCTGTGGAACTTGATAATTTCAAAAAACGAAAAGCCCAATATATGGCCAAAGACAAAGAAGGACGCGACGTGTTTCTTGCCGATTCGGGTTATGTATTGCAAATGGCCCAAAACGATTTCAAAAACATACAATTCCACTTTACATCAGAGTTTTAAAAAGAGTAGACTTTTCTTGTAAATTTGCTTGGTGTATAAATACTACTGTTTTAATAGCATAGATAGTGCAAGTGTACTATTTTTGATCTGTTTTCAACTTATTAGAAGTATTTTTGTTGTATATTTATTTGTAATGATAATCATTATTAAAATTTAATACTTGCTTTAAGTGTTGAATAATAGATATTTATCTATTATTGAAGAAAAGTGAGTTCTGATAAATTTATCAACAATGAAATTTTAAAACACATATCTATTATCTTTGCGCCATTATCCGAAATAATTCAGACTTAAAAAATGAATAAAAACGAAGTTTATGAGCAACGACTAAAAGCGTTGCAAAAGATGGAAGACCATGCAGCGGTCAAACAACATTTAAAGGGAAAACTTACTGCACGTGAGCGGATTAGCGTCTTATTCGACGAAGGTACATTCTTTGAATTCGATGCCTTTGTAGAACCTGCCCAAAATACAATGAGTGGCAAACAGTCGGCTTTTGGCGATGGTGTTGTTGTAGGACGTGGTTTGGTGCAAGGACGAAGTGTTTTTGCTTATGCTCAAGACTTTACGGTACTTGGTGGTTCGTTGGGTTATGCACATGGAATGAAAATTGCCAAGGTGCAGGAAATGGCTCTGAAGCTTGGTGCGCCAGTGGTTGGATTGATTGATTCGGGTGGTGCGCGTATTCAGGAAGGCATGAAGAGTTTGGCTGCTTATGCTACCATTTTCAGAAATAACGTGCGTTCTTCGGGTATTATTCCTCAAATTAGCGTAATTTTAGGCCCAGCAGCAGGTGGTGCGGTTTATTCACCAGCATTGACCGATTTTGTGTTTATGACCAATCAAACATCCTATATGTTTGTGACCGGACCCGATGTGGTGAAGGAGGTTTTGAACCAAGATATTGACATGGAAGGGCTTGGAGGCGGAAATGTACATGCCCAAAAAAGTGGTGTGGCTCATTTTGTTTACGACGATGAGGAACATTCTATCATGTTTGTCCGCAAATTGCTTTCTTATTTACCTTCTAATAATTTTGATCCGATTCCAGTATCAAATAATATACAGTTTTACGAATCGCGTCAAAGTTACCTCGACAATATAATTCCTGACGACAGCAATCGTCCGTATGACATGAAAGAAATTATCAATATTGTTGTTGATAGAGATTCTTTCTTTGAAGTACACGAAAAATATGCACAAAATATATTGGTTGGATTTGCTCGTTTGGATGGGAAAACCATCGGTATTGTGGCCAATCAACCCAAAGTTATGGCTGGTACTCTGGATATTAACGCTAGTGTGAAAGGTGCTCGTTTTGTTCGTTTTTGCGATGCTTATAATATTCCACTTTTGATTTTGGAAGATGTGCCAGGCTTTTTGCCGGGAATTGACCAAGAACACAGTGGAATTATTAGAAATGGTGCCAAACTTTTATACGCATTTTGCGAAGCTACCGTTCCAAAAATTACAGTTATTATTCGTAAAGCTTATGGTGGTGCATACATTGTAATGAGTAGTAAAAATACAGGTGGCGACTTTAACTTTGCTTGGCCAACTGCTGAAATTGCAGTTATGGGACCTGCAGGAGCAATTAAAATTGTACATCGAAATGAATTGGCAAAAGCAGAAAATAAGGCTGAAATGGAAAAAATATTGACTGAAAAGTACAAAAACGATATTGCAAATCCATACAAAGCAGAGGAAATGGGATTGATTGACGAAGTGATTAATCCTTCCGATACACGAAAAATTCTTATTACTGCATTTCAAGTTCTTTCTAATAAGCAAGTTGTCAAAGCTGAAAGAAAACACGGTAGTATTCCATTATAATAAATGATTAGTGATTAACGATTAGTGATTAACTGCTAACTATCAATTGTCAACTATTAACTGTCAACTGATTAAGATGTTACTTCAAATAATATTATGAAAAAAAGAATTTTAATTGCCAATAGAAGCGAGATTGCAATACGCATCATTCGTTCTGCCCACAAGTTAGGCTTAATTGCTGTGGTACTTCAAAGCGATAAAGAACCGGATGCATTGTACTTAAAATATGCCGACGAAATAATTCAAGCCAAAGATGCCGCAAGCGAGAAACCCATCTTTTTGGATGCTGCCAAAATTGTAGCATTGGCTTTGGAAAATCATATTGATTTGGTTCATCCAGGCTATGGCTTTTTATCCGAAAACCCTGAATTTGCAGCCCTCTGCGAAGAAAATGGTCTTAACTTCGTTGGTCCTTCGCCAGAACTTATTCGCAATATGGGTATCAAAACCATTGCTAAAAAGATGGCCATTGAATGTGGTTTGCCATTGGTGCCAGGCAGCGACGGAGCAGTAACCGATTATAAGGTAGCGCAAGAATTTGCCGACAAAGTGGGTTATCCTGTTTTGATGAAAGCTTCAGCCGGTGGCGGTGGACGTGGAATGCGCATTGTAGAGAAACCCGAAACAATGGAACGTTTGTTCAAATCGGCATACGATGAGGCTGTTTCTGCTTTTGGAAATGGTGATTTATTTGTAGAAAAATACCTTATCAACCCAAAACATATTGAATTTCAGATACTTGGTGATAAGCATGGTAATGTAGTGCATTTGGGCGAACGTGAATGTTCATTGCAACGCAAACACCAAAAATTACTTGAAGAAGCACCTTCTGCAAGTTTAAGCACAGAAATGAGAAATGCAATGGGCGAAATGGCGGTGAAATTTGCCAAAACCATTGGTTATTTTTCGGCTGGAACCATTGAATACATTCTGGACGAAGACGGCACTTTCTATTTTATGGAAATGAATACCCGTGTACAGGTAGAACATCCTGTTACCGAAATGGTTACTGGTGTAGATTTAGTAGATTGGCAAATAAAAGTTGCTTTGGGTGAGGAGCTTGACATAAAGCAAGAAGATGTAAAAATGAATGGTTGGGCCATCGAATGTCGCGTAAACACCGAGGATCCACAAAACAGATTCAGTCCACAAACAGGGTTCATTGAAAACATACATTTTCCGAGAAACGAAAATATACGAATTGAAACTGGCGTTCAACAAGGTTCAATTGTTACTCCATATTTTGATTCCATGATTGCAAAAATCATTGTTCATGGAAAAGACAGGGCGGATGTGATTGAAAAAACATTAAGCGCATTGCAAGATTTTAGATTGGTGGGACTGAAAACGACAGTTCCATTTTGTAAAGCAGTTTTGCAGCATGAGGAATTTACTTCAGCTAGATATACAACTCGCTGGGTTGATAAATATTATACACCCGAAATGCTTGAAACGGACGAGGACGAAATGATAGGTGCTTTGGCGGCAACCATTATTTATGCTGCTGAATACCTGCAGATTGTGTCGGAAATTCCAGCTTCAAGAAATGAATCATTGAATCTTTGGGTGTTAAATAAAAGAATAAACTAGAAAGTAATATGGGAACATCATATATTTACAAAAGAGACGCATCGAGACTTTTTATTGCATTGCGCGAAAATGGGAAACGGTTTAAAATCTACCTTCCTACGGAGTCAAATCCAGTTATTGATGGTGTAGAACACGATATTGATTTTATTGAACACAAAGATTTTCAATATTCTTTTAATTGGAACAATAAAAGATATGACTGTGAATTGGTATCCAAAGACCAAAATAAAACGATAGTGAAAGTGAATGGCGTTGAGTATAAGTTCAGCAATGAGTCCATTTTCTCGTACATTCGTCACGGAATGATTGACAAGGACGATAAATCGATTAACGAAAATAATATCGTTTCGCCAATGCCGGGCAAGATTGTTGATATTTTTCTGTCTGAAGGTGACTTAGTTAATATTGGTGAGCCTATTTTGAGTCTGGAAGCCATGAAAATGCAAAACGAAATTACTGCCACTTGTAATGGTGTGATTCGCAAGATTCATGTGGTTCAGGGACAATCGGTAATGAAGGACGAATTGTTGGTGGAAGTAACTTCTATTGATGTTTGATGTTTATTGAAACAATTAGTTTTGTTCAAAAATGGGGAAAGTCTTATTCAGATTTGCCCCATTTTTGGTTTTTATTATAACGATTTATCCTTTTAGAAATACAAAGGATAGTTCTATTAATTTTTTATTTACCTTTGTAACTTCTTAAAAATAATTTCAAAACTTATATTTTCAAAAAATCTAAAAACATATATGGAACAAGATATAAGATGGAAACAAAGGTATTCAAATTACCAAAAAGCATTGGGACAACTATCTCAATTTATTGAAAAAGGGAATTTGAATAAATTAGAAGAACAGGGGTTAATTCAAGCTTTTGAATATACTTATGAATTGGCTTGGAATGTGATGAAAGATTATTTTGTTGATCAAGGTAATTCAGCAATTACGGGT
>JBAXAD010000067.1:0-16187 GCA_037142715.1 Paludibacter sp.
AAAAGCTAACGCTTTTGATAATATGTAATGCAATTGTCGCTACAATTGACGCAGTAATATAATGAAGTGCAAATATATGAATAAATTCACAGTTTACAAGTATTAATATTATTTATTTGCAAAGGCTAATTTTTTAATCTTTGTCATTGTGTTTATATGAACACCCGCAAGTTTTGACGCTTCTGATAATGTGTAACCTTTTTTGATATATTCCAACGCTTTCTTGTTTTTGGGCTTATCCAAGAATGTATGAACATCTTCAAAAGAACCTTCTATTCTACCTTTGTATATATTTTTGAGCTTTGCTATACGAATCCCTTCAAGTTGGGATTCTCGAATCTGTTTTTTTTGCATTTCGCTTACAGTGCCTAATATAGAAATCATTAGCTTGGTAATCGTATTTTCTTTTCCATCATCATCAAGTGTTCTTAATCCCTGACTT
This sequence comes from Paludibacter sp., assembly GCA_037142715.1. Lineage (GTDB taxonomy): Bacteria > Bacteroidota > Bacteroidia > Bacteroidales > Paludibacteraceae > Paludibacter. The sequence goes on from JBAXAD010000067.1 coordinate 443, forward strand.
AGAAAAATTATTGGTATATTTCTCTCTGAAAAATAGTGTATCGTATTTAATATATCTCTTAAATCACGACCTAACCTGTCAATATTCCATACGGACAAACCGCTAACCATATCTTTATTGATATAGTTTAAGATTTGTTTTCCACCCTCACGCTCAAAGAAAGGTATCGTACCAGAACATTTGTCTTCAACAACAATTTTAAAATCCGATTCATTTATCCGTTGCCTGTCTGTTTTTTGGTCAATTGTTGAGACCCTACAATATAAGATATTCATATATTCACAAAATTAGAGTGGTGCTATTTATACCTCAAAGATATGAATAATTGTTGATATACACAAGGGTTTTAGTGGAAATCTAACAATAAAAGATTCATATTTTAGGGTACACTCTAAAAATATGAATATGACTATAACGAAATAAGATATTAATATTATTTAATACTGCTATGGAAAGATAATCCGTAAATCAACTTGTTATTTAAAAATCTTATATGTACATTTGCCTGTGTCTGAAAGATATATAAATAAAATAACAAAATCAAAAGAAGAAATTATGAAAATGAAGCTAGCATATAGATGTGGCGGTAGCACTTGGCATCTATTATTAATGCATTACAAGGCAGAGATAAATAACAAAAGTATTAACCATTTAAACCATGCAAGGCTATGAGAATTTAAAACTAAAACCAAAAGATGTTCGACAAATTGAATATTTTGCTTCATTGTCGGACGAAGAAATAACTCCAATTCTTGCATTTTTATATGAAATGGCTAAAATAGAAACTAAAATAACAACAAACTTAAACCTAACTAAATGAAAAGAGTAATTGTCTACTGTCGTGTAAGTACGGACGAACAATCGTTCAATAATAGTCTCGATTATCAAGAAATGAGATTAAAAGAGTATTGTAAAATAATGGAATATGAAATTGTAGAAATAATAAGAGATGACAAAAGCGGGAAGAATTTTAACCGAACTGGGTGGAAAAATCTTCGCAATATTTGTAAGGTAAAAGGCAATAATATTGAATTGATACTCTTTCTACGTTGGGATAGGTTTTCACGTGATTTGGGTCTGTCACTACACGAAATTGAGTTTTTTAAAAAACACAAAATTCAACTTAACTCTTCCGAACAACCGCTTGATTTTGAAAATCCAAATAATATTTTATTACTGGCAATGTATTTGGCAATTCCAGAAGCTGAAAGAAATAACATAAGCATTCGCACCAAAGAAGGCACATACAAAGCTCAACTTTCTGGAAAATGCACCAATAAAGCCCCGAAGGGTTATATAAATGACAGGTCGGATGAACGAAATAAACGAGCAGTAATTAATAAAGAAGAAGCAAAGAATGTTCAATGGGCTTTTCAAGAAGCAGCAAAAGGGGTTAAATCAATAGAAGTTATTAGGCTAGAGAGTTACAAACGAGGCTTGAAATTGCAGAAGAGTGCTTTCCCTGACATGCTAAAAAATCAATTCTACATTGGTAAAGTTTCAGTGATGGCATGGAAGGATAAACCAAAACATTGGACAGATGGAATTCACCAACCACTAATAGAAGAAGAAAATTTTTGGCAGGTACAAGAATTACATTTTGGTAAGAAAAAGAAAAAGCCTAAACTGTGTAGAACATCTACAGATGAGTTCTATTTAAGACGGTTTTTGACCTGCCCTCATTGTGGAATGGGTCTTACTGGTTGCTATAGTAAAGGTAACGGTGGGGAATACCCATATTACAAATGTCCAAACTGTAATAAATTCAATAAAAATGCAGTTAAATCAAATGAACTTTTTATCAAATATATCCATTCGTTAAAACCCAATAATGATATTTTAAAGTTGTATGCTACTATATTTAATGAAGTGAATTCAGATTCAAACAAGGATGTTAACAGAGAAATAGTAGAAGCAATTACTAAGAAAAAGAATGAAGAACAACGAATTGAAAAAATTGATATTGACTACTCTGATGGGAAAATAGAGTTTGAAAGCTATAATAGGATGGTGGAAGGAATTAAAACTCGTATTGTTGAGTGTGATAACAACATCTTTCGTCTAACTCAACTATCAAAAAACAATCTGGAACAAAAATTTGACTACTCAGTGAATCTGTTAGCCAATTTAGGGGGGATACTTAATACAGCTGGCTTAGAGGATAAAATTAATATTATTGGTTTGATGTTCCCAAATAAAATTGAATTTGACGGAAATGAATATCGAACCAATTCTTACAACAAAGTGCTTGATGTTATATTTCAGGAAACCAATCACTTAAAGGGAAAAAAGAAAGAAGGAACAGAAATTATATCTGTTCCTTCCTCTTCCGTACCCAGAGCCGGGATCGAACCGGCATGGAAATGAATCCACTGGTGTTTGAGACCAGCGCGTCTACCAATTCCGCCATCTGGGCGATTGCGGTGCAAAAGTAAGCTTTTTTTTGGAACTTACCAAGGAAAGAGAATGAAAAATGTAAGAATGAAGAATGAAAGAATGGAATGCTTTTGAAAATCAAATACTTATATAGTAAAATACTTTTAGAATCTCATTTTTTTCATTCTGTAATCTCAATTATTATTCCTCTCGGCCACAAAATCATTACGCTTGCCGGCAAAGATATCGTATCGGTTGTACCAACAATCCAATGCTCCATTGAGCAAACGGATGCGTTCTGTTGGCTTCAATCCAATTTTATCCAAACATTCTTCGTGTGAACTAATCACCCAACAAGTGCATCCTGTGAATTTATGCTTCATGGTGGTGCCCAATGCTGCGTACAAACCATAAATATCGTCGGAAGTGATACGCTCGCCGTAAGGTGGATTGGTCACTACCAAACAATTTTCTGCAGGTACTTCTAGTTGCTGTATTGGTACCACTTTCAACTCTATGTATTTGCTCAATCCGGTACTTTTTACATTCTGTTCCGCTATCTTAATAGCACGTGGCGAATTATCCGAACCGTAGATTTTAAAATCAAATGGCCGTTCGTAAGAATCATCGTTGTACAAAGTATCAAAAAGTTCTTCGTCAAAATCGTTCCATTTCTCGAAAGCAAATGACGAACGGTAAATGCCTGGTGGGATGTTTAACGCAATAAGCGTCGCTTCTATCAACAAAGTTCCAGAACCACACATAGGGTCAAGGAAATTCGATTGACCTTTCCAGCCAGCCATAAGGAGCATTCCTGCTGCCAACGCTTCGTTGAGTGGTGCTTCGGTTTGCGCCACACGGTAGCCACGTTTGTGCAGCGAATCGCCCGAACTATCCAACGAAAGCGTACATTTACGTTCGGCAATATGAATATTTATCATCATTTGCGGACTATCCAAACGCACGGACGGACGACGGTCGAATTTCTCAGAGAACCAATCGGCAATGGCATCTTTCACCCGATAGGACACAAACTTTGAATGACGAAATTCGTCCGAAAAAACGGTTGAATCGATTGCAAATGTACTATCCACCGTCATGTAATCCGACCAATTGATTTTCTTCACTTGTTCATAAACTTCGTCGGGATTCGAAGCATCAAAAGTCAGAATTGGTTTTAGAACACGCGATGCAGTGCGCAAACACAAATTTGCTTTGTACATCAGGGCTTTATCGCCTGTAAAACTTACCGCCCTTCGCTGAAGTTGCACATTATTGGCACCTATTTCCACCAATTCTTTTGCCAATACTTCTTCTAACCCACGAAAGGTCTTTGCTAACATTTCAAATTCCATTTTTTTTTTAGTCTAATGACAAAAGTCTAAAGTCAAAGGTCTTGGCAACTTTTGCTTTGTTTTTTGCCTGATTATTGTGTCTAATGTCAAAGGTCTAAAGTCAAAGGTCTTGCTAACATCTGCTTTTGTTCTTTGTGTATTTTTATCGTGTTTAATATGGACAGTCATTTGTCCTTAGACCTTTGACATTAGTCTGTTGTTATGTCAAAGTCTTGTGTCATTAGGCCTTTGACATTTGTCCTTTTTATCTTTTCTGTGCCAATTTTGCACCTTCTGGAACATCCACATCTATCCATAAGTTGCCTCCAATTACGGCTCCATCGCCTACTTTTATGGTTCCAAGAATGGTAGAATTAGAATAAATAATTACATTATTTCCAATATGAGGATGTCGATTGATACCTTTTATTGGGTTGCCATCTTTGTCTAGTGGAAAGCTTTTTGCCCCAAGCGTAACTCCCTGATAAATTTTCACATTGCTACCAATAATGGCAGTTTCGCCAATCACAACACCAGTTCCGTGGTCAATGGTGAAATAATCGCCAATGATAGCACCAGGATGTATGTCGATACCCGTTTCGGAATGCGCCATTTCGGTAATAATACGCGGTATCAGCGGCACATCAAGTTTCAGAAGCGCATGTGCAATACGGTAATTACTAATAGCACGAATGCTTGGATAGCAGAAAATCACTTCCCCAAAGCTTTTTGCAGCAGGGTCACCATTGTAAGCAGCTATCACATCGGTATGTAGTTTCTCGCGAATGGAAGGCAATTCCATCACAAATTTAGAAGCTTTTTCTATCGCAACTTGCTCTAGATCCCCTCTTTCCTTATAGTCAGCAGGGCAATTGAAGCAAATGCCAGCTCTGATTTGTTGCGCCAGCAAAGAATGCAAACGGTCAATATTTACGCCAATGTGATACATCATGGTATGGGCATTTACTGCGGAGTCCCCAAAATACCCAGGGAATAAAATGGATCGTGCCAATTGTACAATCTCCTGTAAAACAACCGTTGAGGGCATTGGGTCATTGTTCGTTTGCTCGTGACAAACATCCTGTGAACCTTCTAGTTGAGATAATTTTTTTATAGTTTCGATTAAATTATTATTCATCATCTTATATTTGTTGTTTGAAAATCTAAAGCGGCAATGGCATTCTTTACTCTCTTATTGCCAAGCTCTTTTATAACAAAAAAAGGTTTCCCAATGTTTTCAATTTCCTTTTTATACCAATTAAAAAAAAACTCGCGGTCGTGCCCATGTTCCCTTACAGAATCGGCCTCCCAAGGTATATCGGGTGCACAAAGTAGATAAAAATCGAAATAACCAACTTCTAATCTTTCTGGTATAAATGATGGAACAACCTTATATTTATGCTCCAACCAAACCTTTGTAACAATTAGTTCTGTATCGAAAAAAACGTAACCATTATTGATTTCTATCGTATTCTCAAAACCTTTTTCTTGTTCAATTTGCTTTTGTGCAATGATGCAAATATCTTCGTAAGTATATGGAACAGTTAGATTTTCAACATATTCGCGTGCATATTCTGGTATCCACGGTGCATTGTAATGGTCGGCCAATGATTTAGCCAAAGCAGATTTTCCTGTAGATTCGGGACCGAGAATGGCAACTTTAAACATTAAAGGGATTTACTATTTTATCATTTACTATTTACCATTTGACAACTCAACCCATCATTTCAACAAAATGCATTATCTTTGACATCAAAAAAAGAATGTGCAAATTTACGACAATTATTCTGCTTTGTGGTGCTTTTTCAATATTTAGTACGCAAGTTTCGGCTCAAAATGTAGATATTGAGCTATTAAGAAATATAAATGGAACAACTTCCACCACGCTTCGCAATTATTCAACTTTCATTTCCAACAGCACAACTGTTGTAGCGGCTTCCACTCCGCTGGTTATGGGCGTAGTGGCATTGATAGAAAAAGATGATAATTTACTAAAAAATGCTTTGTACGTTGGAGTGAGTTTGGGCGTGGATGGCGTGCTCACTTATGGGTTGAAAAATGCTATCAATAGACCTAGACCACACGAAACGTATTCAGATATTTACGTTTTACCAGGCTCTGAAACATCCCTTTCATTTCCTTCGGGGCACACCTCACTTGCATTTGCCACGGCCACCGCATTGACATTGAAATACCCCAAATGGTATGTGATTGCACCCAGTTATTTTTGGGCTTGCTCTGTGGGGTATTCCCGCATGAATTTAGGCGTTCATTATCCTTCGGACGTGTTGGCAGGAGCCGTATTGGGTGCGGGAAGTGCCTATGTTACTTCGCTGGTGAATGATTGGTACTGGAAAAAAAAGGGAAATAAAAAGCTCATAAATAGCTGGGAACATTTTTCAATGAAAAGAATTGAAAAATGAAGAAATGTAGAATTAAAGAATGGAAGAATTTTTTCATTCTACATTTCTACATTCTTTCATTCTACCATTTTCTTCCGCCACTGCCAATATCCCACGCCAGCCATCACCGTATAAATGACAAACAAAATGGCCGTAGGATACAATTCTTTGTAAACATAAAGTGCCACGCATAGGGCATCAGCAACAATCCAAACCAACCAGTTTTCAATCAGCTTACGGGCCAACATCCAAGTGCCAACCACACTCAATGCCCCCACCAACGAATCGGCTTTGGGAATGGTGGAGTCGGTAAACTGACTAAGGATAAGATAATAAACGATGTAAATAATTCCTGTGGCAAGGATTAGATATAGTGTTAATCTTTTGGAAAGTTGATTGGTAGGCAATTCTTCCCCATTCTCACTCTGACCGTTTTTCCAATTCATCCAGCCATAAATACTAATAACTACATAGTAAAACTGCAGACTCATGTCGGCATAAAATTTGGTTTGGAAGAATATTACGATGTAAAAAAGTGACGACACAATGCCATAAAACCACAAACTGACCCTTTGCCGGATGGACAAATCCAAATAAATGAGGCTAAGAATAGCACCTGTTATTTCAATCCAGTTAGTTTGTAGGTAGGTAATCATAATTTTCGTTTCGTTTCGTTTCGTTTCGTGTTCCGTGTTCCGTGTTCCGTGTTTTGGGTTTGAAGTTTCGGAAACCTTAACACGAAACGTTTAAGTAGAACTTGAACACGGAACATCAAACACGAAACGTTTTATTCATGTAGAACTTGAACACGAAACTTCAAACACGAAACACGAAACGTTTACGTAGAACTTGAACACGAAACTCGGAACACGAAACCTATTTAAGTATTTTCTCGTAAGTACTAGGCGTTTGTAAAATCTGAATTGCTTTGAGCAACGATTCATTGTCGGCATCCATAATTTGGTAATACTCGTTCATTTCCCACAAATCGCGGGCTATTAAGGCCTTCAATTGCAATTTGATGAGCGGTTTAGAAATTTCATATTGAGCGGAATCAAATTTGATTTTCACTTTTTCTTTTTCAGCTGCCGTCAACAATTGATTCATCAAGGCTTCATCAACTTCATATCCAGATTTGAATTTATCGAAAGCAGGATATTTCTTCTTTAATTCCGCACGGTTTTTGTCAATATATTGAATGCAAACTTTATTTACAATGCCGTGTCCAACCAGTTTCCTGTGGAAATCGGTAAAGCGGGTAGTATCCAAAGGCACAAAAATATCAGGCATAATTCCACCACCACCATACACGGTGCGTTTCAAATTCATGGTTTGATATTTCAATGAATCAGGGAAATGAATGCTGTCGGCATGCAGTAACTCGCCTTTATTGTAGCGATTTACCAAGTCATGTTGGTATTTTTCGATGCCGTCTTTGTATGATTTCTGAATGCAACGACCAGTTGGCGTGTAATATCGAGCAATGGTCAAGCGCATCATCGAACCGTCAATCAACGGAAACTGACGTTGCACCAATCCCTTACCAAACGAGCGACGGCCAACGATAATGGCGCGGTCCCAATCTTGCAATGCTCCCGACACGATTTCACTTGCAGAAGCTGAATATTCGTCCACCAACACTATCAACTTGCCCGTTTCAAAACGTCCCACGGCAGTAGCATTCGCCACCGTTTTGGGTTGGTTGAGTCCTTGCGTGTATACAATCAATTTGTCGTGGCTTAAAAATTCATCAGCCAAAGCAATTGCGGCATTCAAATATCCACCTCCGTTGCCTTGCAAACTTAGAATGAGACTTTTCATGCCTTTCTTTTGCAATGTGCTAAATGCTTTTTGGAATTCTTCAACCGTACTACTCCCGAAATTATTTATCTTAATATAGCCAATGTCTTTGCCAATCATATAAGTTGCATCCACGCTGTAAATTGGAATTTTATCACGAATAATAGAAAATTCCATCAATTCTTTGTTTCCACCACGTAGGATTTTTACGGTCACTTCCGAACCTTTAGGGCCGCGCAAACGCTTCATAATGTCCGAGTTTTGCATTTTCACGCCAGCAATCAATTCACTTCCAATGTAAATAATGCGGTCGCCAGGTAACACGCCCACTTTGGCGGCAGGGCATCCAGCAATGGTTTGTGCCACTAAAAGTGTATCGTCAAGTATCTGAAATTGAATGCCCACTCCTTCAAAACTGCCTTCGAGCGGTTCGTTTACGCGGTCAACTTCCTCTTTGGGAATGTAGGATGAATGTGGATCAAGCTCCTTTAGAATAGCTGTAAGCGTATTCTCAACAATCTTTTTATCGTTAATGCTGTCCACATATAAATTGGAAATGGCAGTCAAAGCATTCGACAATTTGCGTTGCTGCTGCGACGAAAAACCTTGAGCGAAAAGTATAGGAGTAATAATGCAAGCAAGTAAAAGTGAAGTTATTTTCTTCATGTGTATGTCAACTATGATTGATAAAAAATGAATTGTGAATGGGTTCAAATTACAATTTTTCTTGTGAAATGGACACAAAGATAATATAATTGTACTAAGTGTCTGTTGGCTTTAATTTTAATAAAGAATTAGAAAGATAACTTTAACGGTTTGATGCAATTTAGGGAAGCAAGAATCAAGAGCCAAGATGCAAGAATCTTGGTTCTTGATTCTTACGTTCAGTATAGATATTGATTCAATAGTTTCATACCAGCATCCAAATCTTGAGGCAGGCATTCTTTTATAATTGCAATTTGGTGGTATATATCCTCAATAGAAAGATTGCTTTCATCTGTTTCAACAAACAGTTTGTCTAATGGCGTAACCCGCACACTTTCTTCATTATACCGTTCGCCAAACGACAATGCGCAGCCAGCATTTAATGCTTGTTGAGCCAGTTGGGGCTTCCCCCTGAAACCATGAATAATCCAAAGTTGTGTTGGATTCAATGCTTTTTTCAATTCGAAAAGTTCATTGTTATGCCCCACACAATGAATGATGAGTGGTTTTTTTAATTTTTCCGAAAGTGAAATTTGTTTTTCAAAAACCAAAATCTGAGTATCAAAAGCTACTTTACAGTTTTTATCCAATCCACATTCTCCTATGACAACACATCGTTTGTCAGCAGCATATTTATCTAATTTTTGGAAAGAATCTGAAGAAAACGCATCAGCAAACCAAGGATGAAAACCGACTGAGAATAAACCTTTTTCATTGGATGAAAGAAAACTTTCTACCTCCAACAATGTTATATTCCGGACGGCTAAAAAACCAGTTGGATGTGAATTGTGAGTATGAATATCTACGAACATTGGTTGAGGTATTAAATGGAAACTTTCGATAAGAAAGTAATTGCAACAAAGATAAATAATTCAAATGAAAACTAGTATCTTTGCAGTCCCAATTTTTGAAAAGTAAAAGTGGCATTATTAAATTGTAAATCTGTAAATTAAATATATGAGTACAAAAGAATTATTTAGTACATTACCTTACAAAGTGGCTGATATGTCACAAGCTGACTTTGGTCGCAAAGAAATTGAATTAGCCGAAAAAGAAATGCCGGGCTTAATGGCACTTCGCACAAAATACGGAGTAACGAAACCATTGCAAGGCGCACGCATCATGGGTTCGCTTCACATGACCATTCAAACTGCCGTATTGATTGAAACATTGGTAGAATTGGGTGCAGATGTGCGCTGGTGCAGTTGCAACATTTACTCCACGCAAGACCACGCAGCGGCAGCCATTGCAGCGGCAGGTATTCCTGTGTATGCCTGGAAAGGTGAAACATTGGAAGAATATTGGTGGTGTACGCTTCAGGCTTTGATTTTTGACGGACACAAAGGACCAAATGTAATTGTGGATGATGGCGGCGATGCTACCATGATGATTCACGTGGGTGTTGCTGCTGAAAAAGACGCTACAGCACTTGATAAAGAGGCTGGTGGCGAAGACGAACGCTTGTTGTACGGCATTTTGAAAGATGTATTAAAAGTTGAGAAAAGCATCTGGACGCCAATGATTCCTGAACTTCGTGGCGTTTCGGAAGAGACTACTACCGGCGTTCACCGCTTGTACCAAATGTTGGAAGAAGGTTCATTGTTGTTCCCTGCTTTCAACGTAAACGACTCAGTTACCAAATCGAAATTCGACAATCTTTACGGCTGTCGCGAATCATTGGCCGACGGCATCAAACGTGCCACCGATATTATGTTGGCTGGTAAAGTAGTGGTTGTTTGCGGATATGGCGACGTGGGAAAAGGTTGTGCCCGCTCGATGTTGGCCTACGGAGCGCGTGTTATTGTTACCGAAATTGACCCTATCTGTGCGCTTCAAGCTTCTATGGAAGGTTTCCGCGTAACTACCATCGAAGAGGCATTGGCAGAAGGAAATATCTACGTGACTACTACTGGAAACAAAGACATTATCCGCATTGAGCACATTGCCAAAATGAAAGATGCTGCTATTATTTGTAACATCGGACACTTCGACAATGAAATTCAAGTAGAGAAACTGAAACAATTCCCAGGCATCGAATGTGTAAATATCAAACCACAAGTAGACAAATACATTTTCCCTGATGGACATTGTGTATTGTTGTTGGCCGACGGTCGTTTGGTGAATTTGGGTTGCGCTACCGGTCACCCTTCATTTGTAATGAGCAGTTCGTTTACCAATCAAACATTGGCACAAATTGAATTGTTTACCAAAGATTACGCGGTGGATGTGTATCGCTTGCCAAAACATTTGGACGAAGAAGTGGCACGTTTGCACCTTGAGCAATTGGGCGTAAAACTAACCGCGTTGACTCCAGAGCAAGCTTCGTATATTGGCGTGAATGAGAATGGACCTTACAAACCAGAACATTATCGCTACTAGATAAGTAGGTAGATTGTAGATTTCAGTAGGTAGTAAAAAAAAGAAACGCCGCATTCATTGAGTTGAATGCGGCGTTTTTGTTTATATGTTTCAACGGTCAGGTATGTAATTTTTTCTATCCACACTAGCATTTGGAACCTAGTGTTTTTGTTGTATTACAATGTCACCTATTTAGCACAACTTGTTGTTTGCACTCTTATTTATAGTAGACGCAAAAAAGAAGATGATAATAAATATTTACAATTCAAACTAATTGAGTACATTTGTTGCGTTGTTGAAAGTGTGATAAAGTACAGGAAAAAAAGTAAGACAGAATAGAAATGGGAGTTGGACTAGTTATAGGGATATTTATATTACTGTTATTTATAATTTCAGTACCATTCATATATTTCTTTTTAAAAAAGAAAGGCAAACCGAAACTTGGAATAATAATTTCAAGTTTAATTATTCTCTTTGTTCTATCTCAACTTTTTACAAACGAGATAGACGAATATTTATTCTTCAAATCAAGTGCAAAAGACAATTTAAAGTTGGCTCATATTGAATTAAAAGACGATTTTAAAATCATTGATAATAAAGTAACAGGAATGCCAGAAAGAACTCAAAAAACTAAACTTGAAATTTCTGAAAATGACAAGAAAAGAATTATAAATGAAATAAAATATAGTAAATCTTATAACCATATTAATTATGGAGGCATTTTGCAACAACTTTTGAAAACCCATAATAATATGAATAGAATAATCTATACTAACTATTTCTGTCAAGGAAAATATTGTAGAGAATCTTTCTATAGAGACAATGAGTACATTCCTGTTTTAATAACTGTGATTTTAAGTGATGAGAATAATATAATCGAAATTGAACGAGTTGAGGATTAATAAAACGACAAAACCAAATACTCAATCACATATCATAGGTTATTATACAAAAAGTTCAGCTAGATTTCGCTCCTTCCCTCTATAACATAAATTGAAGCTTTAGGCCAAAATAAGAATAACACACCTAGTTGATTTTCAGTACTGAATTTGAGATGATTTCTTCTACGGGATGACAGAATTCCGATTCTGTCGTGGAGAGGAATAATAGACAGAATTGGAATTCTGTCATCCCGCTAAGAACCATCGAAGCTACGACCAACCTTTATTTTTGAATGATTAACTGTTTGTTATTTATACAGTCATTCGTCTTAATGGTTATGAAATAAACACCGTTAGCCAATTTGTCACTACTAATTTTCTCATTGGTAGTTATTTGTTTTGCAATCAATAATTTACCATTAATGTCTGAAATAGTCATCAATGCTGTACCAGTAAAACCTTTTACTGAAAATTGGTCTTTTGCAGGAATAGGATATACAGCTATCTGATGGTCATTTGTTGCATTGTCAATACCACTTATTTCGGCAGTAACGCCACTTCCGCTAATTCTGTCGGAAGTGAAAGTGCCCTGTAAAGTGCTTGGCCAATTGCTATTTGCGAAATTTATTGTATATGTACCTGATGCCTTCCCTTTATTGGCAATTCCTGTAGTTGAAAAAGCATAATTCGATGTTGTATTGAATGTTGTTTCCGATGCGATGCCATTAATTGTGAAACCTACATTTGTGCCATTGATTGTTACTGTACCACTTGCATTTGAATCTGAGCTAATTATACCTTGAAAATTATACACCCATGAGCCTTTGGTTGTCACCGTACCATCCGATTTCTTTTCAAATATTAGACTCCAATGATTGTTTGCGTTATTATCCATAATTGCGTACCAACTTTCGGTAGCCACTACCGTTGAATTGTTGCTAGAGTATTTCAACATAGCGCCACGACCTGCTGCATAACCAGTATTTGCATCCGGAAAACACAGACTTGTATATACAGTGTTTGCCTGTGTAGGTGTCCAGTTAGTTGTCCAGTTGGTTCCCCCATCAGTTGTTTTTATAATTGTACCTACACCAAAGCTACTTCCACCTGTAATAAAACCTGTATTTGCAGTAGTGAAATATACACAATCATATTCGAATGATGTGTCACCTGTTTGACTTGTCCAGCTTGTTCCTCCATCAGTGGTTTTTAGAATAATAGAAGCTGATCCTACAGCATAACCAATTGTAGCGCTAGTGAAATTTACCGAAAATAACTCATTGGTTACTCCACTGGTTAACATAGACCAGTTAGTTCCACCATTGGTTGTTTTGAGAATTGTGCCTCCAGAACCAACAGCATAACCTGTATTTGAATCTGTAAAATATACGGAACGTAATTGAGAACTTGTACCACTTGTCAATAAAGACCAATTTGTACCACCATCCGTTGTTTTCAAAATAATTCCATTTGCTCCAACTACATAACCGACAGTTGAACTTACAAAATTTACCGAGCGAAGCGTATAACTATATTGGGTTGAATACATTTGTGTCCAATTTTTACCAGCATCAATCGTTTTTAAAATTTTACCACCATCATTTACAATGAAACCTGTATTTATGTCAGAAAAATAGATGGCATTTGAACCACTCATTATAGCACTTGTTTGTGAACTCCAATTTACACCACCATCGGTAGTTTTCATTATAACTCCATTAGCATCGGCATAACCATTGTTTTTGTCTAGAAAATAAGCAACCCTTGCATTTATTCCAGAGGCTAGCTCTGTCCATTGAGCAGAAGTCGAAATTGAAAAAACCAACAACGTTGTAAAGATAATTGTAACCTTTTTCATTCTATTTTTGTCAGTGTTTATCGTGCTGACTCCGCACTTTTTTTATTGTCAATTGTTTGTTAAGTAGTTTGCTCAGAACTGTCCGCATTACGGGTATTGATTTAGTTTCTAAAACGATTAATCTTTTACACATCTGATAGAAAAACCGGAACGTTTCGCGCTAGATCCTTGATAAATTTGTCCGGTGGAGTAACCCATACTATAATTAAATGCCCAACCCGTTGGTAATTGCACAATTGGGGTGCTAGTCCACCAATATCCATTGTCAATTACATAGTTGTAATTAACATCAAAAAAACCACCACCATAAAATCTAAAGGCACCTGGTAAGGCTGTAAAGCCACTTTCATTGGTAGCAAGAAAGTTTGGATTTTTCCAAGTGACACCTACATCTTTTAGTTTAGCTCCTGCTAAACCTTTGCCACCAAGATATTCTATTAAAATGTGCCAATCAATTGAATCAGAGACATGCCATCCCTCGGGAGCCACATTACGTATATCACTTACTGCGTACCAATTATATAATTTTCCGTATTTTTTTCCTTTGGCCATATCGTTATTAAAATCACAGCATGAACCTACATTTGTAGTTGACCATTAGGTATCTGAAGTAATTATACTAATTGGATCACTGTTTCGATAAGCAGTAGCATTAAGATTTTCAGCCATCCAAGTTTGTGCTCCAATTTTTACCACAGTATAATAGTTTTGATTGGCATCTTTACATTCTACAAATTCAAAATTAGTGGTTTTGCTTTTAGTTGGCACTTCGGTTATAATAGTTCGCAAATTTCCTGAAAATCCTTTGTATAAAAGTAAATCACCATTACTATAACTCATTTGAACAGATGTGTTTTTGATTTTCTGTGGCAACACATTCCCCGATTGTTCTTTATTGATAATTGTAATTGCGGGAATTTTTGAAATACCCGTTTCGTTAACCAGTTTGGTAGTATATGTATACCCCTTTCCATCAATTTTAATTATAAATTTTCCTTTGGGCAATGATAATTCAAAGGAATTATTTCCTTCTTGCAACTTATCAGTTTTACCTAAAAATTGTCTACCATCTGTTCCAAATACATTTATATGACCTTCTCCAGTTTGATTTGCATAAAAAGTTACAATGGAATTACCGTGGATGGCATTCATACTAACATAAATTCCCTGTTTGTTTGAATTTTGTTGGTCTAAAGAATTTGTGTTGTCGGATAAATTCAAATCAAAGCCACTTTTCAAAGTTAGCGTTGAACCATTTGTGAGATTTTTCACAACTACACTATCTATTGACGAGCTTGCCCCAGTTCCAGTAAATGAAATGTTGTAATTAATTGCATAACAACATGATGTAGTAATGATTAGAAAGAAGAGAGTGGATGAAAGATTTTTTATTGTTTTCATGCTGATTGAAATGAAGGGTGGATATTATAGTTTCAAATTAGTAACATGAAACATCCATGTCCGAAATAAAAAATATATGACACGCAATGGATTGTTTATATATGTATTAATCCGATTGCCCGTAGCGTAATCCTGTGCTTTATTGTTCGGCAAAGTCCTGTCCGCAACACGGGTATTGATTTAGTTTTACGTTACAAATATAATGCTTTTTGTTGAATGTTTTACTAAATAAAAAGACACAATTACTTGTGCCTTTTTTTATTGATATAGAAAGCTCCCGTTTTCTATATTATGCTTGCATTTGAAAAGCCTTTCTTTCCCACACGATTTAGGCTGAGCATTATTCCACCAAACTACATTACGCCCATCGGAGATTATTTTAGTCAAACTTAAAGGCACTCATAGAAAGATTTTTCCATTGAAATGCTTCGTAAATCTTCGTTGGGCGTCCACCGAAAGCACTAGCAAATACTAAAGGTAAAAAATGATCTGATGTTGGGTGTGATTTGAAAAACTGCTTATGATTGTATGCTGAAATTATTTTGTCAGCATAGTTTGTGTTTGATTTGTCTGCCAGTTCATTTGTAATAAAGCCGTCAAACTCTTTTGCCCATTTGTCTGGTTCAATTT
>JBAXAD010000068.1:0-16180 GCA_037142715.1 Paludibacter sp.
CATAAAACTATATTCAAATTATTGAATATGAATTTTAATAATCGATTACAAAATTAGTGCTAATAACCTTTTGGTTTGTCAGTGAAAACCCTAAAATTCGGATTGATTATATTAGGGTTTACACCTAAATTGATATATCTAACACAGTCAATAAATTGACCGTGCAACTTGAAGTTCATACTACTTATTTATCATAAAAAAGCCAATCGCATTGCTGAAATTGGCTGTATTAAATTCGGAGATTTGCTGCATGTAATGCCTTACAATAACATTAGTTTGAGGTCTTTCTTTGTTCCGTTGAACTGGTTGAAATCTACATAGCCTTTGATGCCATGCACCCTATATTTTTCGGTGGTTTGCCAAAAAGTCCAGTCACAATTGGGTTTTGATTGGTAATCAACTATCCAAAGTTTACATTTAGTGGGCAAATTATCTTTAATAAATTGCAGGTAGTATTTGTTTGGACAATAAATAATGGGATAGGTTTTGGTCTTTAAATAAACTGCATTTACAAAATCCTTTAGCTCCTTTACAACCGATTCGGGCTTTGGCATTTTTTTCGCAAATTCTGCATCTAGCACCAATGGTAAATCGCCACGTTGATACTTTGCAATGGATAGAAAGTTTTTTGCTTGTGTTTTTCCGCTGGTCATATAGGTAAAGAAATGATACGAGCCTACTGGAATTTTCATTTCTCTAATCTTGTTGTAATACTCTGTGTATTTGGCATCCTGAATGGTAGTTCCTTCCGTAGCTTTCACAAAAATGAAACCAATTTCTTGATCCTTAATCTTATCCCAATCGTAAATTTCTTGATAATGGGAAATGTCCAATCCCCATGTTTTATCCTGTTCGTAAGCAAAATTAGAAGGACTTTCTATTATTTTCCTTTTGGATACACAAGCTTGCAGTGCCAGAATCAGAATAAGTATTTTGAGTATAGTTCTTTTCATCCTTTTATAATATCCAATTTCCCAAAAAGAAATTTGAGTAGTTCAATTGATTAATTTTGCAGCTTTTTTCAATATAAAATCATTAAAACAGCCAATTACATTTCTGCAACTGGCTGCATAAAAAATAAAAGAACCCCTAACCCCTAAAGGGAAATTAATAACTTTGGTCAGTTCTAATTCATTACATTTTTAATACTGTATTTTCTACAAACCACTATCTACAAACTACTATCTACAAACTACCAGCTATCTACCTACTAATCAATACTCATCCCAGCTCTTAATCTTAATATCCTCCATACTCATGGTACAGAAAGCATTGATAAAGGCCGAAGCAAGTCGGGCATTGGTCAACAATGGAATGTTGAAGTCAATAGAACCGCGACGAATGATATAATCGTTTGCCAACTCACGTTTGGTGGTATTTTTAGGAATGTTGATTACCAAATCAAATTGCTTGTTGGAAATCATCGTTTTCACATTCAAATCACCATCTTCGTCCGGCCAGTTTACAGGGGTGGCATGTACGCCATTTTCTTTCAAGAATCGTTGCGTACCACGTGTTGCAAATAGCTCATATCCTTTCTTTTGCAATAAAAGGCAGGCATCAGAAAGCTCCACTTTCGATTTTGGCTCACCCGACGAAATCAGGATGCGTTTCTTTGGAATGCGATAACCAACTGAAAGTAATGATTTTAGGATTGCTTCCGAGAAATCGTCACCAATACAACCCACTTCACCAGTCGAAGCCATATCAACGCCCAACACTGGGTCGGCTTGCTGCAAACGGGCAAATGAGAATTGTGAAGCTTTGATACCTACGTAATCAAGGTCGAAAGCCGATTTCTCAGGTTTCTCAACATCTAGTCCAAGCATTACCTTGGTTGCCAATTCGATAAAGTTGATTTTCAAAACTTTAGATACGAATGGGAAACTACGTGAAGAACGCAAGTTACATTCAATCACCTTGATGTAATTATCGCGCGCCAAAAACTGGATATTGAACGGTCCTGAGATATTCAAGGATTTTGCAATTTCACTGGCAATTTTCTTGATTCGGCGAATGGTTTCTACATAGATTTTTTGTGGAGGAAATTGCGTTGTTGCATCACCCGAGTGAACACCTGCAAATTCTACGTGCTCAGAAATGGCATATACCAAAATCTCACCGTTTTTAGCCACTGCATCAATTTCAATTTCTTTGCAACGCTCAATAAATTCCGAAATTACAACCGGATGTTTTTTCGAAACATCGGTTGCCAATTTTAGGAAGTTTTCCAGCTGTGTAGAATCGTAACACACATTCATGGCAGCACCCGAAAGCACATACGACGGACGCACCAATACTGGGAATCCGATGCCTTTTACAAAGTCATTTACATCATCAAAAGTGGTCAATTCTTTCCAACGTGGTTGGTCAATTTTCAAGGTGTCAAGCATTGACGAGAACTTGTGACGGTCTTCAGCCATGTCGATATAGTTGGCTTGCGTACCCAAAATGGTTACATCTTCGCCAGCCAGTTTCAATGCTAAATTGTTTGGAATTTGTCCGCCGGTAGAAACGATTGTTCCCATTGGATTTTCCATGTCGATAATGTCCATCACGCGCTCAAAACTCAACTCGTCAAAGTACAACCGGTCGCACATATCGTAGTCAGTCGATACAGTTTCTGGATTGTAATTAATCATTACCGAGCGGAAACCTTCTTTGCGAATGGTCATCAGCGCATTTACGCCACACCAGTCGAACTCAACAGACGAACCAATACGGTAAGCACCAGAACCTAATACAACCACCGAACGGTGGTCGCCCAAGTATTTTACATCGGTAGCAGTTCCACCATAAGTAAGGTACAAATAATTGGTTTGCGCTGGATATTCAGCTGCCAGTGTATCAATTTGTTTCACCACCGGCACGATACCACGACTTTTGCGGTGAAGGCGAGTCAGTTTTATTTTGTCGTCAAGATCATCGCTTTCACATTTTGTTACCAAACGGGTGATTTGGAAATCCGAAAATCCCATTTCTTTCGCACGGCGCAATACTTCGTCAGGCAATTCAGTCAACGAATTGAATGTTTCCAATTCATGTTCTTTGTCAACAATTGCTTGTAATTTATGTAAAAACCAACGGTCAATTTTAGTCAGTTCGTGCAGTCTATCAACAGTATAACCACTGTGAAGCGCTTGTGCCAAATAGAATACCCGTTTATCGGTTGGTTGATTCAAAGCTGTGTCAACATCATCGGCATAAAAATCTTTGTTGGCAACAAATCCGTGCATACCCAATCCAATCATACGCAAGCCTTTTTGGAAAGCTTCCTCAAAGTTACGACCGATAGACATAATTTCGCCCACTGACTTCATGCTACTTCCCAATTGACGCGAAACGCCCTGAAATTTACCCAAATCCCAACGAGGAATTTTACATACAATATAGTCGAGAGCTGGTTCAAAAAATGCCGAAGTATCTTTTGTCACAGAGTTTTTAAGTTCAGGTAAACCGTAACCCAAACCAAGTTTTGCAGCCACAAAAGCCAATGGATAACCAGTTGCTTTAGAAGCCAAAGCCGAAGAACGACTCAAACGAGCGTTCACCTCAATTACGCGGTAATCTTCCGAAACCGTGTCGAAAGCATATTGAACATTACATTCACCCACGATACCAATGTGACGAATAATGCGGATGGCCAGCTCACGAAGTTTGTGATATTCGCGGTTGGTAAGTGTTTGCGAAGGTGCCACAACGATACTTTCACCGGTATGAATTCCCAGCGGGTCGAAGTTTTCCATATTACAAACAGTAATACAGTTGTCGTATTTATCACGCACCACTTCGTATTCTATTTCTTTCCAGCCTTTTAGCGATTTTTCAACTAATACTTGGTGAGAATATGCAAAAGCTTTGGTAACCAATTCCACCATTTCTGCATCATTATCGCAGAAACCGCTTCCCATACCACCCAAGGCATAAGCTGCACGCACAATTACTGGATAACCCAGTTCATTGGCAGCACGAATGGCATTTTCCAAGTCATTAACCGCCTCACTTTTGATGTATTTCACATCAATTTCGGACAGTTTTTGGTTGAAAATTTCACGGTCTTCTGTGTCAATGATGGATTGAACAGGCGTTCCGAGAACTTTTATATTGTATTTTTCGAAAATTTTATCTCTAAATAAAGCCACACCGCAGTTTAATGCAGTTTGTCCACCAAACGAAAGGAAAACGCCGTCCGGACGTTCTTTTTCGATGACGCGTTCAACGAAATCGGGTGTTACTGGCAAGAAATAAACCTTGTCGGCAATACCCTCGGAAGTTTGAACGGTGGCAATGTTTGGATTGATAAGTACGGTTTCAATGCCTTCTTCTTTCAACGCTTTCAACGCTTGAGAGCCAGAATAATCGAACTCGCCCGCTTCACCAATTTTCAATGCACCAGAACCAAGCACCAATACCTTTTTGATTTCCCCTTTGTTGATTTGTTTGTCAACGTGGGTAGTTTTCAATTTGGCAACACATTCTTGCTCAATTAATTCAGGAATGGTTTTGTCAGTTCCTTCAAGTGTACGGATAAATACGTCGAACAAGAATTCTGTATCCGTTGGGCCTGAAGCAGCTTCAGGGTGAAATTGTGCCGAGAACCAAGGTTTCGTTTTGTGGCGAATACCTTCGTTGGTGCCATCATTCATATTCACGAACAACGATTCCCAATCTGCACTTAATGTTTTATTGTCAACGGCAAAACCGTGATTTTGTGACGTAATAAAGGC
Source organism: Paludibacter sp. (assembly GCA_037142715.1). Taxonomy (GTDB): domain Bacteria; phylum Bacteroidota; class Bacteroidia; order Bacteroidales; family Paludibacteraceae; genus Paludibacter. Next base: position 4,728 of record JBAXAD010000068.1, read on the forward strand.
ACGTTGCGTACCCACCAATTGCACTGGTTGGTTATGACTGCGGTGACCGTATTTCAGTTTGTAAGTTTTAGCACCACCCGCCACCGAAAGCAATTGATTACCCATACAAATTCCGAAAATCGGCTTGTTGGCAAGCATGGCAGTTTGGATGTGGCGAACGGTATCTTGCGCATATTCTGGGTCACCTGGACCATTTGAAATAAACAAACCATCAAATTCAATGTGGTTGAAATCATAATCCCAAGGCACACGAATTACGGTTGTATCACGGTTCAACAGACAGCGAATAATGTTGTGTTTTACACCGCAATCCACCAAAAGTACGCGGTGTTTTCCGGTTCCATAAGTGATTACTTCTGTGCAACTTACCTTTGCTACTTGGTTTTCATCATCCGGATTGATAAAGTCAATGTCTTCACCATCGGGGAAAATAAACTTGCCTTTCATCGTTCCTTTATCGCGCACCAACTTGGTAAGTTCACGCGTATCAACTCCAAAAATTGCTGGCACTTTATTCTCTATCAACCACTCGCTCAAGCCTTTTCCTGCATTCCAATGGCTATATTCAAAAGAAAAATCGGAAACAATCAGGCCAGAAGCTTGAATTTTTTCCGATTCATAATAAGTAGAAAGTCCGTCTTTGATGATGTCGGTAGGCACGCCGTAATTCCCAACCAAGGGAAACGTTATGGCCAATAATTGACCCGAATAAGAAGGGTCGGTCAAACTTTCGGGATATCCTACCATGGCGGTATTGAAAACAACTTCACCGGCAACAGGTTTTTCATAACCGAAAGATTTTCCTTTAAAAACGGTACCATCTTCTAAAACTAAATGGAGGGGCTTGTACTTCTGCATAAATATATTGTAGATTGTATAATTTTCTGCGTTCCATTTGGAAAGTCCAAATTTCTGCAAAAGTACTGCTTTTTTGAGTTTTGTGCAAGTTCTAAAGTACAGAATAATTCTTAAATTCGTTAAAGTTGATAACAGAATCATTCATTTATCAAACGGCACATTAGAAGGGAATATAAAGGGAATAAATATGAGAAATACATTTCATTATTAAAAAAAAATCTATCATCCCAATTAATATCGGTTGAAATTCAATGAAAAATTTCATTTACTTACAGCTTCTTGGAGTCAGGCTATCATTATTGTGAACATATAAAAAAAACCACCTACAAAAATAATTTGTAAGTGGCTGATAATAAAGAGCGGCAAGCGAGACTCGAACTCGTGACCCTCAGCTTGGGAAGCTGATGCTCTACCAACTGAGCTACTGCCGCATTTTTAATTTGTATAAGTAATAGCATGACTTGGAGTCATACTATTACTGTTCTTGGTTTGGGAGTGCAAATATAAGTTTATTTCACGATTCCTGCAAATCCCATAAATGCCATTGCCAATAAGCCAGCCGTAATGAGTGAAATGGGGGTTCCTTCCAATGCTTTGGGCACCTTAATCATGCTCAGTTGCTCCCTGATGCCTGCAAAAAGCACCAATGCCAACCCAAAACCAATGGCGGTGGATATGGCAAAAACCACGCTTTCCAATAAATTGAAATCTTTTTTAATAACCAGCAATGCCACTCCTAGAATGGTGCAGTTGGTGGTGATAAGCGGCAAGAACACTCCCAAAGCCTGATACAATGCTTGTGAAGTTTTTTTAAGAATGATTTCGACCAATTGAACCAAAGCGGCAATGATGAGAATGTAGGTGATGGTTTGCAAAAATCCAATGTGGAAGGGATCCAACACCGATTTTTGGATGATATAAGTAAAAATGGTGGCTATGGTCATCACAAAAGCCACTGCCCCACTCATGCCAAGTGCGGTTTCAATCTTTTTGGAAACACCCAAGAAAGGACAGATCCCCAGAAATTGTGACAATACGATATTGTTCACAAAGACTGCGCTGATAAAAATTAGTATGAATGTCATAAAAATAAATTTTACAATTGTTGTTTTCTCACTTTATTAAACACCGCAATCAAATATCCCAAAGCTATAAAAGCGCCTGGAGCTAACACGAAAATCAACATGCCGTATTGCTCTGGAAAAAATATATGACCAAACGATTTTCCTGTTCCCAACAATTCACGAATCGCACCAAGCAATGTGAGTGCAAAAGTAAATCCAAGTCCAATGCCCAAACCATCGAGCATAGAATCAAATACGGAATTTTTGGCGGCAAAGGCTTCGGCCCTTCCCAGCACGATACAGTTCACAACTATCAACGGAATAAATATCCCTAAACTTTCGTACAATGCTGGCAAGTAGGCTTGCATGGTCATTTCCACCACACTCACAAAGGTGGCAATAACCACCACGTAGGCAGGAATGCGCACCTTATCGGGAATCACGTTTTTCAACAAAGCGATGGCCATGTTGGAGCCTATCAACACAAACAATGTTGCCAAACCCATGCTCATTCCGTTTATGGCCGAGGAGGTGGTGGCCAAAGTTGGACACATTCCTAAAATCAGTACAAAGGTTGGATTTTCAGTGACCAATCCGTTTAAAATAATCTTCAATTTTGAATTGCTCATTTGTTTTCCCCTTTCTTTTCAGAGTGAATACCAACCGATTCTGCATCTTTTAAATACTTCCTATAATTTTTCTTTGAACTTATAGTGTCACAATGCAATTTTTTAGTGTTTTTGCAATACACAAAATAAGCATTGCGCACGGCAAACAAAAAGGCATTTGAACTGATGGTGGCAGAGGTTATTGCATCCACTTCTCCCCCACTCTTGCTCACCGACAAATTTGAAGTACCAGCATTTTTACCAATAATGCTTTGTTTTTTATTATTTGTTTTAAACCAATCACCCATTTTTGCTCCCAAACCAGGCGTTTCATGTTGTTCCAAAACCTTATAATTCAGGATAACACCGGCAGTATCAAAACCTATCATGATGTCAATCGGCCCGCTAAAACCATTATTCGACGTGGTTTCGACTGCTGCGCCAACCAATACGTTATTTTTATTGTATGCTTTATACACTTTCATGGTTTCAACCCCTTCTGTAGCCACTATTGGAACTCTATCAAAATGGTGGTAAGGTGGCAATACGTCTTTAATTGCATTTTGTTCCTTGGCATTTTTCGACCTTGCAATTGGTTCTTTGGTAATTGAAAACAATGTTGACAACACCAAAGCCGCAAATAATGCAATGGTTGATAGCACAAAAACCATGTTTTTGAAATCCGATTCTAACTTTTTCATTATTTCCTAGCCTCCCCGAATCGTTTTGGTTTAATATAATTGTTTATCAGCGGCGTAAAGGCATTCATTATCAAAATAGCAAACGAAACGCCTTCGGGATAAGCCCCAAATACACGAATGATTACTGTAATGATGCCAATGCCCACCCCATACACCAACATTCCACGTGTTGTCATTGGTGAAGTAGCATAATCGGTAGCCATAAATATAGACCCCAACAATAATCCACCCGTCAATAAATGAAACATTGGAGTCATAAAATACAATTCGGGATTTACCAAATGAAGAATGCCCGTAAAAATAAAAACCGTGAGCAAGATACTCACCGGAATGTGCCAGCTAATAATTTTGTTGAACAATAAATAGGCAAAACCGAGCAGTAAAGCAATTGCGGAGATTTCGCCAATGGATCCGCCCATGTTGCCGATGAGCAAATCCAGCAATTTGGGCACCTGTACAAACTGTCCTTTCAGCAGCGCCAAAGGAGTGGCAGCTGTTTCGGCATCAATATAGTGCATATTAAATGGAATGGGGCGCGGCCAGCTAGTCATTGCCACTGGAAACGAAATCAACAAAAACACACGACCCACCAAAGCAGGATTAAGTGGGTTATTTCCCAAACCTCCAAAACTCATTTTGGCTATACCTATGGCAACAAGTGCACCGATGATAACCATCCAAATAGGAATGTTTGAAGGCAAATTAAATGCCAACAACAAACCCGTTAAAGCAGCAGAACCATCGTAAATGGTGGTGGCTACTTTCAATAAGAACCGCTGAATAAGGTACTCGATAAGTACGCATGACAACACTGAGGTGAATGTAACAATGAGCGCACCCAATCCAAAAAAATACAATCCCACCAAGTAGGCAGGAATCAGAGCTATAAGCACGCTCCGCATGTTTTTGGAAATGGTATCGCCGCTATGCACATGCGGAGATGGTGAAATGATTAGTTTATCCATAATGAACCCCTAGTCCGCCAGCTGGCGGAGAACTATGTTAGTATTGATTTATATTTTTATATTTATTGTTCTTCTTTTTCAAGTAAAAGTTTATATTAAATGAACTTGCCTCATTCTCCGCCAGCTGGCGGATTAGGGGTTCTATTTTCTTTTCACAATCGTTTTGCCAAAACGAATATGATCCAGCAAAGGGCGATTGGACGGACAGGTGAAACTGCAACAACCGCATTCGATACAATCCATCACACGATTGCGCTCCATTTCTGTCCCCATATTTCTTTCGCTCATACTCATGAGCAAATACGGCTCCAAGCCCATTGGGCAAGTTGAAACACACTTGGCACAACGAATGCAATTCTGCATTTTTCGGCGAGCCGATTCAAAAGTTGGGATAAACAGAACACCCGCAGTTCCTTTGGCCACAGCCACTTCCAATGTGCTCAACGAGCGACCCATCATTGGACCACCCGCCACAATTTTGCCAGTATCTTGGGGAATTCCTCCGGCCTGTTCTACCACTTCAGCTAGTGGTGTTCCCAGCCGTACCCAATAATTAGACTGCTGTGGCATCGATTTCCCAGTAATGGTAATGATACGTTCAAACAGCGGTTTATTTTTCTGCACCGCTTCGTAAACTGCGAATGCTGTGCCAACATTTTGAACCACCGCTCCCACTTCTAAGGGCAAAGCTCCACTGGGTACTTGACGACCAGTAACTGCCTCAATTAATTGTTTTTCGCCTCCTTGCGGATATTTCACTTTCAAAGGAAGAATTTCGATACCAGCGAATGATTTGGCCAGCTTTTGCAAATTTGAAATGGCATCTTTCTTATTGTTCTCGACACCAACAATGGCACGTTTAACATCAATTGCTTTCATCAAAATGCTCACACCAACCAGAATATCTTCGCCTTTTTCGAGCATCAATTGATGGTCGCAAGTGAGATAGGGTTCGCACTCCACACCATTTACAATCAGCACTTCAGCCTTTTTCCCCTGAGGAATTGAAAGTTTTACATGAGTTGGAAATGTAGCACCACCCAAACCCACAATACCAGCATTGGTAATTTTCTTGATAATTTCTGTTGCAGAAAGCGTACATTCATGCTTGATATCATTACTGCCGTCGATGCCTTCCAGCCATTCATCTCCCTCTACATCAATAAACACGGCAGGTCGTTTGTAACCTGAAGCATCAATATAATCGTCAATTTTTAGCACTTTACCGGAAACAGAAGAATGTACATTGGCGGAAACAAATCCATTGGCTTGCCCAATCAATTGCCCAACTTTCACCAAATCACCTTTGGCCACCACAGCTGTGCTGGGGGCACCCAAATAATGTCCAAGTGGAATGATAGCCTGTTTTGGCAACAAAGCTATTTGTGCCTTTTGCCCAGCAGAAAATTTATTTTGTTTAGGGTGTATTCCCCCCATTTTGAATGTTCTCATATATTAAAAGTAGCACCCTAATCCGCTAGCTAGCGGAGAATTAAAGATGCAGTATTTAAGGGTATGCTGTTTCGTATTATAAATCAAAAAATTTAATATTTTGGTCTTTAAGTCCCCCTTTGGGGGATTTAGGGGGCTATAATTGCAGCCGTTGGACAAACGTCGATACATTTACCGCACAATGTGCATTTATCATCATCGATAAAAGCCAAATTATTCTTTATCGTTATTGCTTCAAAGGCACATTCTTTCAGGCATTTAGAACAGCCAATACAAGCCACGGCGCAAGCTTTTTTATTTACTGCTCCTTTATTTTCATTCACGCAATTGACAAATATGCGGTGTGAGTCTGGTCCTTTTTTTCGTAACTCTATGATTAATTTGGGGCAAGCTTTAACGCAAGCTCCGCAGGATGTGCATTTGGCTTCGTCAACTTCGGGTAGAAGTGTTTCTGGATTTATGATAATGGCATCGAACTTGCAGGATACAACGCAATCGCCCAAACCAAGGCAACCCCACGTGCAAGCCGTTTCGCCACCATACAAATTATGGGCAATGGCACAGGAACTAACTCCATCGTATTGATTAGAATGTGGTCGAAGCTTGCAACTACCACCGCACCGCACCACAGCTATCAAAGGTGAAACTTCTTTGGCAGTAAGTCCCAAAACGTCCGCTACTTTTTCCATGGTGGGTTTACCTCCAACTGGACAGTTCAAATCGTCCAAAGTAGTAGCAACAACACAGGCATTGGCAAAACCCCTGCAACCAGGGAAACCACAGCCACCACAATTGGTAGACGGCAATAAGGCTTCTACTTCATCAATGCGTGAATCTTCGAAGATTTGGAATTTTTTAGAGACAATAAAAAGTATAACGGCCGATAATAAACCGACAATCACCAAAGTAAGTAATGAAATAAGAATTAAATTCATTGTCGTAAATTTACATTAATTTCCATTCAAAACACTATTAAACATACAGAATTTCCTTCTCAGTATTACGCCAAAAACTCATTGAAGAATTGAAGTATCATCTGAAAAGTATTCAGTTTTTTATCAAATAACCGAATCCTTTGATATCTGGAACTGAAATTTGCTTTTCATTTTTGCTCGAAAAAATGAAAGTATAATATAGTAGGGAATAAGAGTTGCGAGAGAAATAATGCCAGAAATTGCTTCGCTGGCTACATAATTACGTAAAATAAATAATGTAAGGAGGATAATAATAAAAGGCAGAATGAACGCCAACAAAACTGCCAAAAGCCCCATTGAACTTTGGCCAAAAACTGTGACTTTATCGCCAACTTTGAATGAGGAATCTGCACTTTCAACCTCAACCATCTTCTCTGCCATATCAGCCACCGAACAAGCACCATTAGCATGACAACCACTACAAGCTGACTCTTGAATGATTAAAACTTGAATAAGTTTTTGATCTATTCTTGTAATTATTCCAGTATGTGCGATTTCTTGGCTCATTTTGTAATGCGGGCGTAGCAATAGATGGCAAATATACAGATATTTATGGTTGAATCAAGCAAAATAACAACAAAATATTTACGCAATAATAAATATTTACAAATCTGCTGAATAAATGAACTTTAGTACCGACATAGGCCTTCATAATTATCAAATAAAATGACACCTAGGCACTAACCCGTCCGATAAAAAAGCAGACCAAATTTGATAAAAACATCAAACTTGGTCTGCAATATAAAATCACAACTTATTTAGTATGAATCCTTTTTCTTGGATGCATCTTTTAATAGTTCAACTGGTTTTTGTTGTAACAATGGCAGTAGTTTATAATCCCATGTTTCTTCGAACTCCCAATTGGCTTTCAGAGTGAATTTTTTAGGATAATAAAAAACCTCCTCGGGCTGCAACTTGGCAGATAAATTTCCAGTATCCCATTTACCATTTCCGTTTTCATCAATAAACATACGGACATAATAATCACCTGGTTTTAAGTATTCAAACACCGTACCTTTTTCTAAGGCTGGTTTCGATGCCAATAAAACATCTTTTGAATCAAGCACTTGCAAAACAGCCTTGGGATTATAAGGTGATAGAAGTATTTTTATGCTCGAATAATCATCAAGTGACCGAATTTTAAATTGGGTCTTCACTTTATCACTTATTTTCCCGTAAATGCTTTTGAATATTGCAGAATCAATTGTCAACTCGTAGGTTGTTTCGGGTATCCATTTATTCTTAATGGAATATGACATTTTCGTGGAATCCATCTGCGCCCACTTAAATGGTATGGTTTTAAAAACAGTATCCACCTTTTGACTTAATTTTATTTTTGAAATATCCATATTTGCCAATGGTGCCTCAAAACGCAACACTATCGGATTATAAATTTCGAAAGTTGCTGCTACATTAGTTGAAAATTTATAGGGGTCTACTTTTATGACTTCAGATTTCTTTCTAGATTTGGCCTTTAAATTCACATGACCCTTACGAGATAGAACATTTATGGTATCGGTAACTGACTTTAATTGGAATAATGAGTCGGTTTTTAAATAAGTCACTGTCATTTGAAGTGTATCTACTTTCCAAACAGTGGAATCTGTTAGCCAATAAGTTAGACTATCCATGCCATTGTTTTTTTGAACCATATATTTCCCTTCCCAATCGAAATTAAGTGGCTTGATTTTTGGCAATTCTGTCAATGTGGTATTAAAAAACAGATTGAAGGAAAATGGATCTTTTCTTTCATTCTTAACCAAATACTGACGCTTTTTCAATTCTTTAAAATATCGAAGTGTTACATTGTCAGGGAGAAATCTCGTCCCCATATAGGTTCTGATACTATCTACATGAACAGAATCTTTCCACACAGTATCCTGCATTTGCTCCAATCGTGTAAATGGAGTTATTAAGCTATCATACAGAGCCAAACCTTCGCCAGGTTGAAAAAAATAGTCGCGATTGGCATCTCCCAATGCAAAAATTTTGTAAGTTCCTTTCTTTATATTGTCAATTGAGAAATGTCCTTTTTCATCCGTTTTTCCAATCCGAAGAAAAGGTTTCTTGAAGAAAACTGAATCATCCTTCTCCTTATAAATACCTACATAAATACCTGAAAGTGGATTCAAGTCTTCTGCATTGATGACAGTACCAGAAATTTTCATAGTGTCAATTTCAGCACCAGTTGCAAATGAGAAAAGATAATTTTTGAGGGCGTTTTTCTCGTTCAAATCCACAATGGCATTCCCGAAATTTATGGAATAAGTTGTACTATCCATCAAATTCTCATTAAACTCCACAGATATTTTCTTTCCGAATGACTTAACATCAGGCGGCTTCAATTGAGGAGGTGAAATAATCACATTTTCAGAGGCTTTCTCAACAGAAACAAGTTCATCAAACTCAATTTGAATCTGTTTTTTAGAGAAATTAGTGGCACCATTTTTCGGATTAGATTTTACAACTTGCGGAGGTGTAACATCCTTAGGGCCACCAGTAGGACCTTGTGACCTATTGGCACAAGCATATCCCAAAAGAATCACTCCAAAGGCAACAATTGTAAAATGTATTTTTTGTTTGTTTGTCATTATTGATTTTAAATAAAAACCCCACTTTGGGAATTTAGGGAGCTTTAGTAATCATCACTTTATGTCCAATTCTACATCGCAAGCATTTTTTCTCATCACAATAATGTTTTTTCAACTGCAATAAAGCTTGAGAATCGTATGCCGAATCGGTAGAAATCCCCAATTTTTGCCATCCAGTTACAACCGAATTTACTTCGCATGGAATTTGCTCCAACAATTGTAAAGCTTTATCCTTCAGTTCCTGCATGTTTTTTTGATGTGCATAGCAAAACAGAAATGGAACAACTGTATTGATTAATATCCCATTTATGGACCGACCACCCAACTTCTTACTCTTTTTGGGACTCTCGTTCGTAAACAAATAATGCGTCAGCCAATAACTAGAAGGTTCACAGGCAAATACCGAACGAAGATAATCTATATTTGGATTTTCAACAATCTTCGAAAACAATTTGGACGATGAATGAATCAAAGCCGCAAATTGAGCAATGCGAACATGCGGAAAATTATCCGGTCGCAAGCGCAATAATTTCCACTGCGATTCATTCAATGGCTGCAATGAAAACTTAGCCTTCAGGAACTCATATTCTTGTTTCAACTTACTGGCATATTCATCTACAGCATCTTCAGTCAACAATCCAGCCTGCCCAAAAAGCAAAGCCTCCAACTGAAACTGATTATCTTTGTGTTTTCCCAATGCCGAAAGTGAAAGCGATTTTGCCAAGCTTTCAAATGCTTGACTATTCGTTCCAAACCCAAAGTTTCTAGCCAAAGTAATGTAAAATGCCTCTTCCCAATGCTGATTTTTCTCCAGCAATAAATCACTAATGGTTTGCATTTTTTGTTCCAAACGCTCCGTAAGCAAAGCATTTTTCCAACTTTGAATAAAAATGCTCGGAACAGCCCCAATTTTATCAGCACACGGAATCCATTTTTGCTCGTTAATCAATTGTTCGTAATTGGCAACAATGTGATTTGGATAAACCAAAACCATTTGTGGTATTCGCTCACCATCAATTCGATACACATCTCCATCCGCAGCATCCACCACATGCAAAATCACACTATCATAGGCCTTGTCGATGTGATGATTGTGCTTTTCCCAATCGCTAGAACGGGTATGAATTTCCAAATTACCCGCCCAAAGCGTTTCTCCAATTCTGATTTTTGCATTAAAAAAATCGGGTCCTGCATCAGTATTATATTTCCCCACATCTATCACTTCCACTTGCTCGCCATCAGTTGTGAAAAGGTCGTGTGCAGTGAAAAGTTTGTGTTGCCAAACATAATGTAAAATGGATTCCTTCATACTAGATTGCAAGGTTTAGGGAAGTTTACAAAGCGAATTCATCGGAAAAAATCAACATTCTCATCAGATTGTTTTCAGATATTCTGTAATATTCTTTTCGATACGAGCACTCACATTGGCAATATCTGCTTTTACAAATGGCTCACCAGTAATGTTTTCAAAAAGCTCGATGTAACGTTCGCTAATTCCAGCTACAATTTCGGGAGTCATTTCGGGAACTTGTTGTCCATCCTTACCCTGGAAACCGTTTTCCATCAACCATTCGCGTACAAATTCCTTTGACAGTTGTTTTTGAGCTTCACCTTTTTCGAATAGTTCAGGATAACTCTCGGCATAGAAATAACGTGAAGAATCGGGCGTATGAATTTCGTCAATCAAGTAAATTTTGCCATCGCGACGACCAAACTCATATTTTGTATCAACAAGAATTAAACCACGAGCTGCAGCTATTTCAGTGCCACGCATGAACAACGCCATGGTGTATTTCTCCAACATTTCATATTCTTCAACTGAAACAAGTCCTTGACTTAGAATTTCTTCACGAATAATATCTTCATCGTGTCGTCCCAATTCTGCTTTGGTAGTAGGTGTGATAATCGGTGTTGGGAAACGTTGATTTTCGCGCATTCCGTCTGGGATTTTCACGCCGCAAATTTCTCGAGCACCGCCTTTGTAAGTTCTCCATGCACTTCCGCAAAGGTAGCCACGTACAATCATTTCTACAGGATAACCTTCGCATCGAAGACCAACTGTTACCATTGGATCAGGAGTAGCCAACTTCCAATTAGGAACAATATCAGCTGTTGCATCCAAAAACTTAGCTGCTATTTGGTTCAACATCTGCCCTTTAAATGGAATTCCTTTTGGCAATACCACATCGAAAGCCGAAATACGGTCGGTGGCAACCATTACGAGTAAGTCGTTTTTTACT
>JBAXAD010000069.1:0-16139 GCA_037142715.1 Paludibacter sp.
ATCCTGTATTGATTGGAGCACTCACCTACTCTATCGTTATTGGCATTTACATTATTGTGAATGGTATAAAAAATCCGTCGAATAAAAACGAATTTCAGAAAATAATGTTGGCGCACTCGTTCACCTGGGTAGCTTTTCAGAGCATGTTTATCATGTCTGGCTTTTTTATTGAAAATCAAATACTTCCAAATCTAAATATCTCAAGCGTAGTGGCCAACTGGTTTGCTGAAAAGTTGACTGGTGATGCACAAACCACCGCTTCTTCTATTGGAAACATCGTTTCGTTGGGATTTTTTATTCTCAATTTGATAGGAGCAATTTTCCCACTTATACTCCAATCCATTGCCAAAAACATTGGACGCGTAAAAACTTATATTGGCGCTTTGTCATTTTCGGCCATTGGTTATTTCTATATTGCATTTTTTAGTCGCGTAGAAATCGATTTTTATATAGGCATGGTTTTAATCGGAATTGGTTGGTCTGCCGTTATTTCCATCGTCTTTGCCATTATGAGCGAACGAGTAAATCCGGCAAAAATGGGCTTGTTTATGGGCGTATTTAATTTGGCAGTAGTATTGCCACAAATGATGAGCAACGGTGTAGCCAACATTATCAAAGAAACTGGTAATCACCAATTATTGTATATTTTTTGCGGTGGATTGGTTACTTGCTCCATCATTTTTTGGATGTTTGTGAAAGAACCGGAATCATCAAGCACCAAACAAAATGTACCTTCGGGAGGACATTAAAATAGTCGAAAACAGTCCACAGACTCCAGACTCCAGACAAGACGCAGTAAACGATATTGTATATATACAAAAATCAAAATCTAATTTATTTTTGAAGTTAATTGCATTATCTTTGCGGAAACAAAAAACCGCAATAAAAACTTTTGAAAACCGCGGGAATAAAATCCTGCGGTTTTTTATTATTTTACCAATTTACAAAAAATGAAAATAGACAATTTAAGTGTGATGTCAAATCATTACTATATAAAGTCCCCCTTCGGGGGATTGAGGGGGCTTTTTCTTATATTAATCAGCAGTTTGTTATTTTCTTGTGCCAATAAGAAACAAGAAAAATCAACGGCACAAACCACCGATTCACTTTCAATTAAATATGCTGAAGGTTTTTCGGTTCATTATTTTGCACATTACAAGGAAGTTATCGTTTATAGTCCTTGGGTAAAAGGCACCGAATATGCACGATATTATTTAGTGTCGGACACTAAAACTGAAACCCCGAGTGATGGTACGAAAGTGAAAATCCCCTTGCATACATTGGCTGCAACCTCAGTGACTCATTTGGAGTTTTTGAGTATGTTGGGCGAACTAGAAACCCTCCGCGGCGTTTGCTCCCCCAAACTTATTTACAATCAGGATGTGCAAAAACTAATCGCTGACAAAAAAATTACCGATTTGGGCGATGCCTTTAATATCAATGTGGAGAAAACATTGCAACTAAAACCCAATGCGGTGATGATGAGTGGTTATAATCAAAATGACCCTTATGCGCAGCGTGTTTCTGAAGCTAGAATTCCGGTACTTTTCAATAACGAATGGATGGAAACCTCGTTGCTGGCAAGAGCAGAATGGATAAAATTTGTGGCTACATTTTACAACAAAGAAAAAATTGCTGATAGCCTTTTCAATTCTATCGAAAACCGCTACAATACAATACGTGACAAAGCAAAAGCAGTTACAAAAAAGCCCACCATTATGGCTGGGTCAAACTTCCGTGGGACTTGGTATATGCCTGCCGGACATAGTTTTATGGGACGATTATTTGCAGATGCTGGCGCACAATATTATTTTTCAAACGATACAACTTCTGGAAGTTTGCCGTTGAATGTGGAAATGGTTTTGAAAAATTTCGCCAATACTGAGATATGGCTCAACTGTAATTTTAACTCAATTGATGATTTATTGAAAGCCGATAGCAAACATTCCTATTTCAATCCAGTAAAATCTGGCAAAGTTTATAATTTCAATAAACGCTTGCTGCCTTCCACTGCCAATGATTTTTGGGAAAGTGCCGTGGCAAGGCCTGACGTATTGCTATCGGATGTAATTGCGATTTTACATCCTGAGATTTTACCAGGATATAAGCTATTTTATGCAGCAGCATTAGCTCCGAAAGTGGAAAAATAACAGTTTTTGGTTGAAAAATTGCGTCTCCGAATGGAGAATGTCTAATTTATGAAAGGACGAAGCATTCTCCACATGGAGAAAGTATAATTCATAGCTGCACAAAGCTTTCTCCAAGTGGAGAATGTCTAATTCATGAGTGTACGGAGCTTTCTCCACTTGGAGAACGTATAATTCTGGACTGTGCAATGGTTTCTCCACTTGGAGGTGAGTTTTTCGGTAAAAAAAATGCTTATTAAGATTAAAAATCCATTAATGATAGCGATATATTTTTAGCAATTTCCCTATAAACTTAGATGATTGCAATGAATCATAATAACAAAAAATACTTTATCTTTGTGCCATAATAATATACAATTAAACAACTTAAAGCATTAACTATAAAACAAAAACGAAATGAAAACAACAGCGAGAATTTCAATTTTCTTTATTTCTACTTTGGTATTATTACTTTTTGCTGGATGCAAAAAAGATGTTATTGACCCACTTCCAGCTTTGACAACTACGGATGTAAGTATTATTACTGAAAGTTCAGCAAAATCGGGCGGTACAATTACTTCCGATGCGGGTTCTGCAATTTCTGCGCGTGGCGTTTGTTGGAGTACAAGTGTAAATCCAACCATTTCAAATAGTAAAACCACAGATGGGATTGGCATTGGCACTTATATCAGCAGTATTACTGGTTTGACAAGTAGTACAACTTATTATGTGCGCGCCTATGCTACTAACTCGGCTGGTACAAGTTATGGCAATGCCATTACGCTTAAGACCTTGATAGCAGCAACGCCAATTACTGATAAAGACGGCAATACTTACAATACAGTTAACATTGGTAGTCAAACATGGATGGCAGAAAATCTGAGAACCACAAAATATCGTACAGGTGAAGGCATTAGTATTGAAAAAGACCCTACTGCTTGGAACACTGCAACATATAGTGCCTACTGTGATTATAATAATGACCCTGCCAATGCCACCAAATATGGCAAACTTTACAATTGGAATGCGGTAAATGATGCCCGAAAAATTGCTCCTGTAGGTTGGCACGTTGCCACAAGTGATGAATGGACAATACTAATAAGTTATTTGGGTGGTGAAAATGCTGCTGGTGCAAAACTAAAAGAGATGGGTATTTCGCATTGGAACACACCCAATGCTGGAGCAACAAACGAAAGTGGATTTACAGCACTTCCAGGAGGCTCTCGGGATTCGTTTGGCACATTTGGTTCAATAGGCAATAACGGTTATTGGTGGAGTGCAACCGAACATAATAGCCTCACCACCAATGCTGATATATGGTATTTGAATAATAATGACAATACCGCTCAAAGCGGCTATAAATTGAAGGCTTCAGGTTATTCAGTCCGTTGCGTGAAAGATGCCAATTAATTTGTCAAAATTGAGCTTAGGAACCTTATTTATGGATAAACCAAATTCTTTTATGTAGGCAAAATGGCATTCTACTTATTAAATAGGGCTATTCACCGATTTTGTTTGTATCACCAATTATTCAATACTATTTTTGTATCGTAATAATAATCGAAAAACTCTGTTATTATTCAATCAACTAAAGTATTATTAATACCTCAAAAAAAAAAGCGTATGAAAACAAAAAGCATTTATTTAGCATTAATTCTGCTAAGTATCATTTCATGGAGTTGTACTACCAATCAAAATGAATTGAGTCAAGGTACACTTAAAACATCTCTGAACAAAAGCGTCCAAAGCTTAACAACCGCCATGACTAAGATTACGGCAACGGATGGTTACAAGGTATTGGCAACTTCAAGTTCAGCAAGTAGCGCAAGTATGGTAAAATCTTCTGCCCCTGCAATTGATTCTACTTACAGCAGTATCATTTTATCAGATATTGCAGGAGTTTATGATTACAAAGCAATTCGCACAAGAGGTGGATCTATTTTGAAGTTTTTTACTAAATCTGCTGACAACTCATTAATGATTGTCAATCTGCCCGAATCGAAAGTGAAAAATGCAAATGCATTACTTCACTATTCGCCTGCCGACACTTTATTGGTAAACAATTACATTTTCTCATTGTCAAAGTACCAGTATAACTTTAACCGTGTACTTGGTTGGGATTATGAAATGGCTTCTAACATCAACATTAAATCTGTAAATGCCGGTGATTTAAAAATCAAATCATCTAACTCGGCAGCAAATGGTTACAAATATGCTTCAGAGTTTGTATTTGCTGATAATTATGTAGCTAAATGCGATTATGCAACTGGCGACACCGCTGTAGCAACTTATTCTATTGGCGATGGAACAAAAACTTTGTACGAAGAAAAATACACAGCCGTGAAAACTGCAGGAAGACACCGTGAAAAAGAATACTCTTTGACAATTGGTGATGTACAAATAGTTAGAAAACAAGGCGTACGCAATGCTTTGGACAGTGCCAAAGTTTATGTAGCTGGCGTTTTGCAAATCAACTCAAAAGTGGAAATCGTAGAAATTGCATCCGACAGCACAGCTCTAAACAGTTCGTTGGTTAATCACAAAAGAGATTTGAAAATCACTTTCGATGATGGAACAAGTTCTACTCTTACCCAATTGCTTGGAAGCTCATTAGATACTATTCGTACCCTGTTTGCTTCATTGAACCAAGCTAGCTATGTTACCAGTGTAATTGACTGGATTGCTTGGGATATTTACACTAAGAAATAAGATTGATTGGTTTTCAATTAAATTTGGAAATACTGCTTTTTGAAATAACAATTAGAGAGAAAAGTA
Organism: Paludibacter sp.; assembly: GCA_037142715.1. Taxonomy (GTDB): domain Bacteria; phylum Bacteroidota; class Bacteroidia; order Bacteroidales; family Paludibacteraceae; genus Paludibacter. The sequence continues at coordinate 4,902 of JBAXAD010000069.1, forward strand.
GAGGAGAATAAAACCTCATCTACTTTTCTTTTTAATTTAACAAATAATTGGATACAGGATTCTACCTAAAATCGTATTAATTGCGAAACAAAAAAATGGAAATGAAATACCTAACATATAAATCTACAAATATAAAGAGCATTGAATCCATAGTCTTTGTATTTATTTGGGTAGGAATTTTTTCGGGTCCATTTTTCCAATATAGAAATAACTTTATAGTAGATTGGGGCAAAGTGAGTGCTGAATGGATTAGGATGCTTGCATTTCTTATTATTTTTGTACTTAACGCTTATTATTTGGTTCCAAAATTATTATTTCAAAAAAAGTACCTCAATTATATTGTATTCACCTTGTTGGTGATATTATTGGTAATAGCCGTAAATATTGCGCTACACTTCATTTTAATACCTCCTGAACCTCTGTCCATGCCACCGATGAATTTGGGACCAGCAATGGAACTGGGGAGTAAAATGCCTGCACCAATGGGTTATAGAACGCCATTGTTACCCGAACAGAAATCAATTTTCATGATTTTTGCAGACGATTTATTAATTGCAATTCTAGTAGTAGCGGCTGGCACTACAGTGAAAATGTTGTCACAATGGCTCAACGAAGAAGGAAGACGGAAGGATGTGGAAAAAGAACAGCTGAAAACAGAATTGGCTTTGTTAAGGCATCAAGTGAGTCCACATTTTTTCATGAATACCCTCAATAATATACATGCTCTGGTGGATATTAATACCGAAACTGCTAAAAATGCCATTATTCGCTTGTCCACTTTGATGCGATATTTGCTCTATGACACTGCACATGGTCAAACGAGTTTAAAAAAAGAAGTTGAATTTATTGAAAGCTACATTACTTTGATGGAATTAAGATTTTCAAAAAAAGTAAACATTTCTGTGGAAGTTCCTAAAAACATTCCAGACATTATAATACCACCCATGCTGTTTATATCATTTTTGGAAAATGCATTTAAGCATGGTGTAAGTTATCAATCCAATTCATTTGTCTTTTTCAAATTAGAACTCACAGACAATCGAATAATTTGTGATATTAAAAATAGTAAGCACAAAAACAAAGAAGATTTCGACAAAAACTATTCTGGCATAGGACTAACAAATATCCAAAAGAGTCTAGAATTACTTTTCGAGAAGAATTACTGCCTTGAAATAAAAGATAAAGAAAAAGAATTTGATGTCCATTTAAGTATACCACTTTATGAAAATAAAATGTTTAGCCATTGACGACGAGCCACTTGCCCTACAGCAGATAAGTGCCTACATTAACAAAACTCCATTTCTTGACAACATAGCACTATGTCAGAGTGCATTTGAAGCCAAAGAATACCTTGAAAAAAACGAGGTAGACTTGATGTTTGTTGATATTAATATGCCTGATTTGAACGGAATGGACTTTGTGAAATCGCTGGTAGAAAAGCCACAAGTAATATTTACAACCGCTTATAGTGAATATGCATTGGAAGGATTTCAGGTAGATGCGCTCGATTATATTTTAAAGCCAATCAGCTACGATGGTTTTCTAAAGGCAGCTACAAAAGCGAAAAACTGGTTTGAATTAAATCAAAAGCAACCCGAAATAATTCAAACAAATTCCAATTATCTATTTGTAAAATCGGAATATAAATTGATTCGTATTTTGCTAGCCGACATTAAATACATAGAAAGTGCCAACGAATACATTCAGATTCATCTAGCTAATGAAGAGCCTGTTACAACGCTTATTCGCCTCAAAGCGATGGAAGAACAACTACCAAAAAACAAGTTCATGCGAGTGCATCGTTCGTTTATAGTTAATCTGGATCATGTAAAAGTGATAGAACGAAACCGAATCATTTTCGACCACAAAATATATATTCCCATCGGGGAACAATACAAAGACAGTTTTCAAACGTTTATTGACAAAACGTTTATGTTGTAAGGTTTTCTGAAGTGTTCACAAAATCAACCCTTTCTATTTGTCAACGGACAAAATAAAAAGGGTTGATTTGCTTAGTAACTCATTGATTATAATCATATTTAATGATTTATCAAGATTTTATTATTTTGGAGTTATAAAAACTTATTATCAGATTTCATATCCCTCCATGTTTACAGAAAAAAAATGTGGAATTACAAAGGTCTTTCGTGAGTTTCCAATTTGGCTTTTTCTCTACGTTTAGCCTCTTTTTCTGCCCGTTTTTCTTTCAGAGTTTTTTCCGGCACCTTCTTTACCGGCTTTTCTGCCTCTCTCAATTTCGACATAATGGATTAATTTAAATGGTTATGTAAACTAAAGAAATAAAATCTCGAAACTTATAGACAATCAATTCAATAAGAGCAAAAACTAAATGATTTTTGTGTTGAAATATAGTACCACTATTTATGAATAACAACAATTGATTTATAAATATTGTTTGACTCAATTTTGTTTTTTTTGCTCTGCTTTATATGATATTTTTCAATTGCATTGTATGCCGTTTGTTATAGTAGATTAAGATTATCAATATAAACTTTAGGCCTTATTCAGCCAGAGTATACAACCTTAATTATCAAAAAGAGCTATATTTCACTGACAAAATTATGGTTTCCACTGATTTAGTTTTTCTATTTGCAAAAAAGTATATTTCTTTACATCGAAATTAAAAATCACGAACAATGAGCAGAAACAAAAACTTATTTATATCCAGTTTACTTCTATTTTCAGTAATCACTTTTGGTCAAGTTTCCAAAACGGTAAATGTTGTAACAGCTGGAACTTTAAGCACATTAATGACTACGGTTGAAGCCAATACCATTACCAACCTTACAGTAAGTGGAAACATAGATGCTCGCGATGTAGCTTTTATGCGTGATAATATAATACTTTTGTCGGCATTGGATTTAGCTAGCGCAAACATAAAAGCTTACACAGGCATTGCTGGAACTTATGCACTTGCCACTATTGCTTATCCTGCCAATGAGTTACCGCTTTGCGCTTTTTACAATGCAAGTACTTTGGCATATAAAAGTACGCTCACAAGCATAAATCTTCCCACAACGCTCACGTCCATTGGCGGCTCGGCTTTTTATTATTGCTATGGACTGACAGGCACATTCACCATACCAGCAAAGGTCAGCTCTATTGGCAGTTATGCCCTATACGGCTGTAGCGCGTTATCGGCCTACGTGGTAGAAACAACTAATACCCGATATTCGTCAAACAATGGCGTATTATTCAATAAAAAACAAGACTCACTTTTTATTTGTCCAAGTGCCAAAACTGGTGCTTATTCTATCCCTTCAACTGTGACATATATTGGCGCATCTGCATTTGATTATTGTTATAATTTAACTGGAAACCTCACCATCCCAAGTTCGGTGAAAACCATTGGGAGTTACGCATTTTATTACTGCTCTGGGTTTACTGGTGGCTTGACAATTCCAGCAACGGTTACTACCGTTTCTGATGGCACATTTTATGGTTGTAGCGGGCTTTCTGGGATAGTAACAATACCAAAATCGGTAACATCAATAGGCTCTTATGCGTTTTTCGAATGTAACAAATTAACGTCATTTCAAGTAGATGTATTGAATCCAAACTACTCATCGAGCAATGATGTTTTATTTACCAAAACACAAGACACTTTACTAATATGTCCGGGGGCAAAAACCGGAAGTTACGTCATTCCAAGTAGCGTAAAAGGCATTGGCAGCTACGGTTTTTACAATTGCAGTAGCTTAACTGGCAGTTTGGCAATTCCCAAATCGGTAGGTTTAATAGGGAGTTATGCATTTTATGGCTGCACTCAATTATCAGCTTATGAAGTGGATCCTTTAAACACCAAATATCTCTCTAACAATGGTGTATTGTTCAATAAAAATCAAGATTCATTACTGGTTTGCCCGAGTGGAAAAACAGGAAGTTACACTATTCCATTGGGCGTAAAATCGATAGGAACTTATTCTTTCTATTATTGTTCTGGATTGACAGGAAGCATAAATATCCCAACTTCAGTAAATACAATTGGCGATTATGCATTTTATGGTTGCAGTCAACTAACTGCTTTTCAAGTAGATGCAGCCAATCAAATTTACTCGTCGAACGATGGCGTTTTATTGAATCACTTACAAGACTCTTTGTTAATTTGCCCGGCTGGCAAAACAGGGAAATATACCATTCCTAATTCCGTTGCAGCTATTAGTTACTCGGCATTTGACGCTTGTGTGGGTTTAACCGAAATAGTAATTCCAATTTCCGTAACATCTATTGGAAGTTATGCATTTGAATACTGCACTGGATTGACACAAATCACCTTGCCCAAAAATATAACTAGCATTGGCAGTGCTGCATTTTATGCTTGTAGTAAATTGCAGAAATTCTCGATACTGAATCCAATTCCTCCAACCATCGACTACTTAACATTTTCTTTGGTTGACAAAACGACATGTCAACTACTTGTACCCATTGGTTCACTAATTGCCTATCAAATTTCGGCCTACTGGAAAGAGTTCACTTTGGCAGCCGAAAGTAGTTTTACAGCAGTACAAACTCAAACAGCAAATTCAGTCAAAATCTATGGAAATCAACAACAAATCGTTGTGGAAGGATTGACACCTGGCGATTTGATTGAAGTCTTCAATTTAGGAGGAAAAAAAATATATGGTGAAAAATCAACTGAAAACACACAATCATTCAATGTCAGAAAGGGTGAAATATATTTGGTGAAAACCAAAGGGAAAATTGAAAAAGTGAAGATGTAAACCCAATTAATTGTATTTTTTAACGCGAAAGAGGAACAGAATACTGTTCCTCTTTCGCGTTTTATTAGGCACACAGCATGCCAAAAACTTATTAGTTTAATTTTGGAGTAATTTCCACTCTGTAGTTTATCTGTTGTTGTGGTAAATCATAAATTTCCATCACTGCAGCATTTACGCCGTAACCATTGTCTTTCAGGTATCTATTCAAAGCAGGTTTTACCCTTAAAAGGCTTATCATTATAGATATATGTCCTTTGTAGGGAAAAACACATGTGATATATTTTTTTATAGGAAAAGTTTTAATATTGTATTTATCCTTTAACCAAAAGATTTTTGAAGTATCGCTATTTTCAAGAATACAACCAACTTGCGATCGTAATTTACTGACATTCACCCTTAAAGGGTCGTCATAGTAAATACCAAAACTTCTAATTGTTATAATATTGTCGTTCTTTTGCAAAGAATACATCAATTTATTAATTACATCACCGCATTGTTCATAGTTGCCAATTACATCCTTATAAACCAATTTTTCACCACCTTGTTTGGATATTTGAAAATTTATATTTGAAAATCCGCCATAGTAAGCATATCCAATTACAAATAATAGGAACAAAGTTAGAATTAGAGCGAAGAATACTTTTAGAGCTTTCATTTTCTACTTATTTATCGGTTAAATAACAATTTACGATATGAAAATGATATTGATCAAAATGAATATCCAGTAATATTATAACACTAATAGCAGAAATGTGTTCTTTAAAATAATTATTTTCCACCTATTCTATAGCCCACATTCCATTCTATAAAATCAGAAACATGAAAAGCGTAATCACGCAATGTAATACCTACAAAAACATCATCGTCCACATAATATTTCAGCCCAATGCGTTGATGAAAAACAGGTGACAGGTTAACTGCTTTTTTCCTAAAGATATAAAAAGCTGGTTGTAAGATTAATGACACTTTATTTACCATTAATTCATAAGAACGGAAAATGCTAAGATACAAGATATTAGTACGAAATGTACTTATTGACGGAAATCTATTGAATTTATTGATTTAAAACACAAAAGACTAAAATCAAAATGAAGTTTTACCCTCACATGACTTTAGTCTTTTATTATATTTCAATTTACTAAATTACTTTCCCCAATATTTATTTGGTCTGCTTTCCGTTTTTTTAGGTGCATTTTCAGTACGCCTTGGAGAAAACTCTGGTTTTCTTGGGGCACTTTCAGCTCTAGAACCTGTACTTTCATCAGTTCTTGGTTTTGGAGTACGGTTATGATTTGGCTTTGGTTTGTTCGGATTTGGAGGACGAACGTTTTGTACTTTTGGTTTCGGTTTACCTTTACCATCAGCTGGAATATTCTGAGCTGGAAAAGGATGTTCATTTACCACAGGTATTTTTATAGAAATCAATTTCTGAATATCCTTTAAGTATTCATATTCCTCAAAATCACAAAAAGAAACCGCTTTCCCGTCAAGTCCTGCCCTACCCGTTCTACCAATTCGGTGAACATAGGTTTCAGGAATGTTTGGAATTTCGTAGTTTATCACCAACGATAATTCATCAATATCAATGCCACGTGCCGCAATATCTGTTGCTACCAACACACGCGTAGAGCGGTCTTTGAAATTTCGCAAAGCACTCTGACGTGCATTTTGTGATTTATTTCCATGAATGGCTTCAGCTTTAATGTGCGCTTTTACCAACATGCGTTGTACCTTGTCGGCACCATGTTTTGTACGTGTAAAAACCAAAGCAGTATTTATCGATTTGTCCTTCAACAAATGCACTAACAAATCTTTTTTGTTTTCAGCATCGACATAATACAACTCTTGTTGAATGGTTTCTGCAGTTGATGAAACTGGCGTAACTTCCACCTCTTCGGGATTGGTCAAAATGGTACTTGCCAATATTCGAATTGGTTCAGGCATAGTTGCCGAGAAGAAAAGCGATTGACGTTTGGCAGGAATTAGCTTAATCAGTTTCCTTACATCGTGAATAAAACCCATATCGAGCATACGATCTGCCTCGTCCAACACAAAAATGCTTATATCACTCAACTTCACATATTTCTGATCAATCAAGTCAAGCAAACGCCCAGGTGTTGCAATCAAAATATCGACGCCCATTTTAAGTGGATGCACTTGTTGACTCTGCGGAACTCCACCAAAAACAACAGTGTGACGCAAACCAGTATGGCAACCATAACTCGTAAAACTCTCACCAATTTGTATGGCAAGTTCACGTGTTGGGGTCACAATCAACGCTTTAATTTTCCGTGGTGCTCTATCGTTACCTTTTGCAAGGTACAATTGCTGTAAAATAGGAATGGCAAATGCAGCTGTTTTTCCGGTTCCAGTTTGGGCGCAACCCAGCAGGTCAGTACCTTTAAGAATTATTGGAATAGAAATTGCTTGTATTGGTGTTGGGTGGGTGTAACCTTCTGTTTTTAGAGCGTTTAAGATCGGCTCTATAAGATCTAATTTTTCAAATGACATATATTATTTTCTACGTACCGACAGATTTTTTTGGAGTTTTAATTAAACCATAAGCGGTACGAATTTGTGCAAAGGTACGGAAAATAAAGCGAGTAACAATAATTTTAAGATATTGAAATTCAATCAAACTCAATTTACCCATTTTTAAAATTGAATAAATCTTCTGACTAAAACATCTAAACAAGTTTCAAGTTAACATATTCATTAAACTATCAATTTTATCCATTCTATTCTTTAAAAGTAGTATTAAACAAATAAACAATGAAATTGTTTGCACACCAAATCCACATTTGTGCATCATTTAGAGTTTTTTAAATTTTATAATTGACCAAACTTTTGGTTGACCAAGTAAAAAAGCCTATTTTTGTGGCTCAATTTAGCAAACTAGATGTCAGATAACAATCAATGATCTGAATATTAATTTGAATCGTATCTGAATTAAAAAAACCTTATATCTTTTGAAATCAAATCAACAATCAAATTTCTCCTTCAGGGAAACATTGCCTCATATCAGAGAGAATGTATCATCTTGAAATGTCCCATCCCTATCTCAACATGCTTTATATCAGCAGTTGCATCTTGAATCTTTTTTCATTTTTTCAAGATTATTTACATTCAATTTGAACTCATCAAGTATACTTATTTATGTAATCTTGCATTTGACATACTATTAATATCAGAAAAAACAAGCGAATACTTATACACATATGATAATCATAACTTTAAAGGATAATAATAATGAGTAATGCTAATACCGTAACAACGGATATTTTAATTATTGGAGGCGGACCTTCTGGTCTGGCGACTTCCATTCATTTGGCCGACATCCTAAAACAAAAAGGTTTAAACCACCGCATTTTGTTAATTGAAAAAGGAAGTTCTATTGGAAGCCACATTTTGTCGGGTGCAGTAATTAAAACTGACGTTTTTAAAAGTCTATTGCCTGATGTTGATTTTACCGAAATCCCTTTTAATGCACCTATTATCACGGATGCTACCGTATTATTGAGCGAAAATGGATCGTTTAAATTGCCGTTTCATGTGCCTTATATGAGCAATAAAGGCAATTACACTGCTTCATTGGGACAAGTTTGTCGCTATTTGGCAACAAAAGCCGAAGAGAAAGGGGTGGAAATTTATACCGGTTTTGCGGTTAACGAAATTCTTTACAAAGATGGCAAAGTAATTGGTGCTAAAACCATTGACACCGGTATTGACCATCATGGTCATCAGATGGAGAATTTTCAAGAAGGAACTAGAATTGAAGCGAAATTGACCATTTTTGCAGAAGGAACTCGTGGTAGCTTGGCAAAAATGTTGATTAAAAAATACGATTTAGAAAAAGATAAAAATTGCCAGATTTATTCGTTGGGTGTAAAAGAACTTTGGAGCGTTCCAGAAGGAAACATCAAAGCTGGAGAAGTTTATCACACAATGGGTTACCCTTTGAATTTAAAGGAATTTGGTGGTGGTTTTGTGTATGGCTTAAAAGACAATAAAGTGGCAGTAGGTTTGGTGGTAGGACTTGAATATGAAGACCCAACCTTTGATGCACACGATGCATTTCAGGCTTGGAAAACAAATCCGTTTATTTCCAAATTCCTAAAAGGTGGAAAGTTGGTTGAATATGGTGCAAAAACACTTCCCGAAGGTGGCTATTATTCTATCCCTAAATTATATACCGATAATGCACTTATAGTTGGCGACAGCGCTGGATTGGTGGCTATGCCTGCTTTGAAGGGTGTTCATTTGGCAATAACTTCTGGGATGTTGGCTGCAAAAACAGCAGCAGAAGCGTTGAGTAAAAACGATTTTTCCGAAAAAATACTTTCAGCTTATGAAGCTTCTATTAAAGATAGCGTAATTTATAAAGACTTGTATCCGGTTCGTAATTTCAGACAAGGTTTCTCAAAAGGTTTGATAATGGGAGCATTCCATTTTGGTGCTCAATTAATTACTGGTGGCGCTGGTTTTTGCGGTAGATTAAAATCACATCCCGACAAAGATACCACGAAAACATTGGCCGAATTTAAAGGAAAAACATTCAAAGAAAGATTCAAAGGAAAATTGGAATTTGATAAAGTGCTAACTTTTGATAAAGCCTTTAACGTGTATCATTCGGGAGTAAATCACGATGAACAACAAGTGCCTCACGTAAAAATTAATAATCCTGAGTCATTTGCAGCCATTAATATCAAGCAATACGGTGCTCCATGCCAATTCTTTTGTTCGTCTGAGGTTTACGAACTTCACACCGACAAAAACGGACATCAAGAGTTACGAATTCATGCAGAGAACTGTATGCATTGTAAAACCTGCGATATAAAAACTCCTGGAGATGGAATTACTTGGAGTGTTCCAAATGGTGGAAATGGTCCTGAATTTCAAAACATGTAGATAATGCATAATTCACAATGCATAATTATTAATTGTTAATTATTAATTCTTAATTAAAAAACAATGGCTCTAACGATTATAAGTTTAATAAAACAAGTACCGCTTCCAACAGAAATGAGAATGGGAGATGATGGTTTGATGGATAGAACAAAAGCAAAATCAATTATCAACATTGACTGCCAATTTGGACTTGAAGCCGGACTCCAATTAAAGAAACAATATCCCGATGCAAAAATGGTGGTTTGCTCTATGGGACCTCCGTCTTTTGAAGTAGCTCTAAAAACCGCTATATCAATGGGATATGACGAAGCATATCTTCTATCCGACAGGAAACTGGGCGGTAGTGATACTTATGCAACTGGTTTGGCAATTTCTACAATGCTAAAACATTTGGGATACACAAAAGATGCCAAAGAACCTTTTATCATTCTGGCAGGTCGTCAAACCAGTGATGGTGACACCGCTCACGTACCGTCGCAAGTAGCTGAAAACCTCGGTATTCCTCAAGCAACTTTTGTTGAAAGCGTGAAAGCCGATGGAGAAGGAAATGCCATTGCCAAACGTATCATTGAAGGTGGTTACCAGATGATGAAACTGCCAATGCCTTGTACTATCTCATTGACTCCTACAGGCATTCCTCCACGTAAACCATCGTTGGTTGGAGCAATAAAAGCTAGAAATGCAAAAATTACGGTATTTGGAATTGATGACATTGGATTAGGAACTGAGAAAATTGGACTGGGTGGTTCTCCAACCATTGTAGCTGGCGTAGTGAACATTGTGAGCGAACGTGCTCCTATTATTATGTCTGCGGGACACAATGAATCTGCTTTGGTTGAAAACTTGATTAGCAACTTCAAAAAAGGTGCTAACGTCTTGGAAAAGAAAGAAAAAGCAGAAAAGAAAGTTTCTGAAAAACCAGAATTTCCATTCTACGACAATAGAAATGGTGCAAAAGGAATTATAACATGGGCAGAAGTTACCAATGGTAAAGTTTCTCGTCCATCAATCGAATTGCTTACACCAGCTAGAAAATTGGCGAATGAATTGGGTAATGACACAAAAATCATGACCCTGCTGATTGGTAAAAATGTAAAAGAATTGGCTGCAACACTTTTCGAACATGGTTCTGACGAAGTGATAATTGTTGACAATGACAAGTTGGAAGAATACTTGGTACTTCCTTTCTCATCCATTTTCGCTCAAGTAATTAAAGAAAGAAAGCCTGAAATAGCACTTTTTGCTGCAACGACTGCAGGTCGTGAGTTAGCTCCACGTATTGGCGTGAAAACCGGTAGCGGAGTAACGGCCGACTGTACAGGATTGGAAATTGGCGAATACGTAAACCGCAAGGAAAAAGTAATCAACAAACCAATTCTTCACTCACGCCGACCAACTTATGGCGAAAGTAAATTGGCAACCATTTTGGGATTTGTTTATCCTCAAATCTCAACTGCTCGTGCGGGCACTTTCGAAGTTCCAGCAAAAGTAGAAGGACGCACAGGAGTTTTGTCAACTTACAAACCAAAATTAATTGACGAAGATTTTAGAGTAGAAATTCTAAAAACGGTGCGTGGTGAAGGTAGCT
>JBAXAD010000070.1:0-16086 GCA_037142715.1 Paludibacter sp.
ATTTTACTATTATGAAACAACTTGGATTATTATTAATGGCAATGCTTTTGTCAATTGGAATGTATGCAAATGACAAAACCATAAAATCGGACAGTATTTCTCAAGCTACAACTGTCCAAAATGAAGGATTGAAACAGTCGGTAAAAGATTCAATTCTGTTCCAAAAGTTATCTTCGGACCAATTGATGGAGCTTAAAAGGCAAGAAAATGAACTTGAACAGCAAAAAATTGAAGCAAACAATCACAATGCTGATATACCTTTAAATGGCTTTGGCATTGTTATGATTTGTCTAATGCCATTTCTATTAGTAGCTTCTATAATTTTCACCCAAGCCAAGGTTAGAAACCGAGAATCGCAACGGAAGTATGATTTGTACATGAAATCGTTAGAAATGGGTCAAACAGTACCCGAACATTTCTTTGATGAACCAAAGAAAACTGATACAACATCGAATTTGAAGCGCGGTATTCTTTGGCTCGTTGTCGGTTTGGCTCTTACAATTTCCTTCTTGGTTATTAAAGAAAAGGAAGCCTTGATTTTAGGAATTGTACCAACTTTTGTGGGAATTGGATACTTGTTGGTTAACAAGTTGGACAAACCAAAAACTGACACAACTACAGAAAACAATGAGCAACACGGATGATATCCGCTGGGTTACACAGATCGCTTTGTTTGGTGACAAAAGCGCCTTCGACAAACTGACCTGCAAATACCAATCGCCCATACGTCGGTTCTTCCTGAACCTGACTATGGGTGATGTCCCATTGAGCGATGATTTAGCGCAGGAAACTTTTATCAAAGCCTATTTAAACATTAACGCTTTCAAAGGAATTTCGGGATTTTCAACCTGGCTTTTTCGGATTGCATACAACGTTTTTTACGATTCGGTACGAGCACAAAAACACTGGGCAGATTTGAATGAGCAAGAAATTAATAATTACCACCAAACGAATAATGAATTTTCATCCGAAAAAATGGATATTTATAAAGCAATAAAAATCTTACGAAAGGAAGAACAAACCGCTGTAATATTGTTTTATGTGGAAGATAAAACCCACAAGGAAATAGCAAAAATTATGAATGCACCACTCGGGACTGTTAAAACATACATTCTAAAAGGGAGAGAAAAATTAAGTATTTACCTTAAAAATGCTGGATATGGAAACAAATAATAATGACAAATTGCTCAAGGATTTTTTTGGTGAAATAAAACATGAAGTACCTGATGATGGGTTTTCTCAACGTTTAATGCGGAAACTTCCAGAACAACCCGACCGAAGTTGGATAGTCTGGGTTTTTACTTTTATTGGAATGATATTGACATTATTTTTCGGTTTATATACTGGCTCAATACAAGCTTTTGTGATGCTTTTGCAACATATTCAGGTATTTTACTTCTTGATAGGAATTTTCTGTTTTCCTTTGATTGGCAGTTTGAGTATGTATTTTATGCAGAATAAAGGCCATCGTTTAATATAAACTTTGAAATCAAATATTCAATTTAAATCTATTACGTGACCCCACTTTTTTGGGAGCCAACGATTGATCAAAATAAGGTAATACAGCTTCAAATCTTCCTTTAAGTTGCAAACTATCGGATGTTTTAAAATCACAAACAATATTATAAACTGAATCATTAATCATTTTCACATCTAAAAAACCCTTTGATATTAATTTAATTTTTGATTTGGCGGTATTTTGTTCATAATAAGTGACATAGGCTCCAATTGAATACACCTCACTATCAATGGTATCATTCTTTCCAGCAAAAACAGTAAATGGATTTCCAGTTTCGTTTATTGTATATTTCCCTATTATAAGCTTGGTTGTAAGTGGAGAAACAAAAACATCTTCCAAAAACAAGTATTGACCATAACCTACCAATGCACCACTTTTAGTCAATTTCAAAGAGTCTGAGAAAAGCGAAATTGAAATTGTATTGTTTGAAATTTTAATACCCTGATTGGCATAATAAGCACCATAAAACTCGGCATAACCCCAAACGTAATGTGGATTAGCTTCATAAGAATATGGTGGATTAGGCTCTCCAGTTTTGCATGAGATTTGCAAAATTGCAAATAAAAAAAATAATATCTTGATGTACTTCATTTTGAAAATTCGATATTTACTGACTATTAGTTGGATTGCATCAAAATAAACGAAAAAAGAATGTGAATGTTGTAATACCACTTTAAATGAGGAATTTTAAGCTATGGCGAACTAGATTTTGATTCAATTTGCTCTAATTTTCAATCTCCTTTTTGATATATCTTACAGGATAATATGCTGCCAAAAAACCCATTAACAATACCGTAACGAGCACCAATACACTATCCATCAAATTTGTAACTACTGGATAAGCATCAACAACATAGCCACTTCCTAATTTCAAAAATCCAAAATGTTCCTGAATCAAACACAGCAAAGTTCCGAGCCCAATGCCAAACACTGCTCCAACTGCAGAAATCATCCAACCTTCATAAAGAAAAATGCGTTTTATCAGTTGATTATTTGCCCCCAAGTTCCGAAGTGTTTCAATATCAGCTTTTTTATCAATTATCAACATGGACAAAGAACCGATAATATTGAAACTGGCAATTAGCAATATGAAGCATAGAATGAGATAAGTAATCCATTTCTCAATAAGCATAATTTTGAAGAAACTCTCCTGTTGTTCGTATCGGTTTTTTACTTGAAATCGGTTGCTAAGTTTGGATATTATTTGCTTCTGGATTTTCTCTTGGTCAACTCCATTTGCAAATTTCAATTCCACAGACGACACTTTATTTTTATCATATTCAAACAAATCACGGGCTAAGTCAATAGAAACCAACACGTAATGGTCATCATACTGAAGCTGTTGCACCGAAAATACCCCCGAAATAAAAGTGCCAACTTGATTAAAACTATTTTCGGGTCGAAGTAAATTGATTTTAGCAGTTCTCTTGGGTGCATAAATCAACAATGGGTCAATAAAATGTGTTCCTAATCCTAAAATATTCGCCACACCAATACCAGGAACTGCGCGCTGAAAAGCACCATCGTAAAGCGTAAATTCTCCATCGTACATGATGCTGTCAATGCGCGTCATTTTTCTGAAATCTTGGCTAACACCTTTTATTGTTGCCGGCATTTGCTTGTCCTTAAACCGAAGTAATGCATTTTCCTCAACAACTTCAGTGAAATAAGCAACTGATTTCAACTTCCGAATTTCTGACATTTCAGGAGAATTTACATCAAAGGATTTGCCATGTGTGAGGGTAATTTTCAAATCGGGGTCGAAAGCTGAAAACATATTGGCAATAAGTGACTCAAAACCATTGAAGACCGACAACACGCACACCAAAGCCATCGTCCCCACTCCCACTCCAGCTGCCGAAATACCAGAAATGATATTGATGGCATTGTGCGACTTTTTTGAAAAAAGATAGCGCTTGGCAATGTAAAAAGAGAAAGACAAATCACGAAGTTTTTGCTGAATTGTGCTTTTCAGATTATTTTTCATTTAAACTCAACTAAAAAAGCTAATTTATTCCACTTTAGGGGTTAGAGGTTCTTCTTCTGTAATTGGTCCTGGAGGATCACTTCTGAGCAATTTATCGATATTTTCCAAATAATCAAGCGAGTCGTCAACATGAAAATACAATGCCGGTACGATACGTAATTGATTACGAACACGTTTGCCTAAATCGTAGCGAATGGCTTTGGAATCGTCCTGCACTTTGGTCAAAACCGCTGCTGATTTTTCACTTGGAAAAATACTCAAATGTGTATGTGCAATTCCCAAATCGGGGCTAATACGCACCGCTGTAACGGTGATTAACGTACCGTGCAATTCACGGGCGTACAACAGAAAAATCTCTCCCAATTCCTTCTGCAACATCCGCGATATTTTTTGTTGTCTTGTTGTTTCCATTGTTTTTTTTAGTTTTAATTTTTTCCTATCCTAGTTATTATTTCTTGCGCATCCATTTCCATTTTTGAGAAAGCAAACCATTTTTTGCCCAAATCTTTGAGTGAGGCTCCAATATGATATACGATTTCATTGTCAATGATCAAAAAACGGTCGTGCGATTTAGTAAAGATAAAGACACCAATACGCTCATATTGAGCATTGTATTTATCTATATCCAATTGAAACTGAGTTGATATTTTAGAAGTGAAAATTGTTATATTTACTCCTTTTGTTCTTTTCGACAGCAACATCAAAACACTTTCATTTATATAATTGTCAATCAAAACGATAGACTTCTTTGCTGATTTCACTAAATCTGACGTAAACTTATATGCATCAAATATTTGCCCATCATAAAAAATTCCTTCATCAGGTGGCAATGATGTTTTAATTAGCAAATCAAACTTTTGGTCATGCTCCAACATTTTCTTTTCAATCCTATCCATTCGATGATTCAGCACATACCCCTTCATCAAAAATTCCTTCAAAATACCGTTTGCCCAAATGCGAAATTGAGTTGCATTTTTAGAATTAACTCTGTATCCAATTGACAGTATAGCATCAAGATTATAAAATTTCGTAGAATAATTCTTTCCATCTGCAGCAGTTAGTTCCAAAATGGAACTAACTGAATCTTCTATCAACTCACCATCTCTAAATATATTTCTCAGATGCTTTGTAATTGCCTGACGTAAAGTCCCAAACAATTCAGCTATTTGAGCTTGTGTCAACCAAACAGTTTCATCCTCAATTCTCACTTCAAATTGAGTAGAATCTTCTGATTGATAAAGAATTATTTCACCGTGATTTTTCATAAAGAAAGGTTTCAGTTTTGGTATTTATCAAATTTGCTAAATCAGAAAATTTTCTAAATTTTCCACTCAAAACCGTCTTTTGTATCTTTTATTTCAAAACCCAACGCTGTAAGTTCATTCCGTATTTTATCGCTGGTTGCCCAATCTTTGTTTTGTTTGGCTTCCAAACGCATATTTAGCAATAAATCTATTGCTTTTTTATAGGCTTCATTTCCTCCAGCACTTTCATTTTCAACTTTCAAACCAAGCAAATTCTCTATAAAAAGTTTGAAAACTGATTTCAATTCCACTAAATCAATTTCTGAAATTGTTGCTTTGCCATCGCTCACTAAATTAATGGATTTCAAGGAATCAAACAAATGAGAAATAACAATCGGTGTATTCAAATCATCGCACATGGCTTCTTCACATTTTTCTCGAAGTCCTGCCGTTTCTTCAGTAGAAGTTGCTGCCGATGTTAGTTTTAGCAATCTCGTATAGCCTTCCATCAAGCGGCTCAATCCTTTTTCGGATGCCTGCAATGCTTCGCTGCTAAAATCCACTGTGCTGCGATATTGCGCTTGCAGGATGAAAAAACGCACTGTCATTGGGCTAAAAGCTTGCGTCAACAGAGGATGATTTCCTGTAAAAAATTCTTCCAAAGTTATAAAGTTGCCCAACGATTTCCCCATCTTTTGTCCATTGATGGTAATCATATTGTTGTGCATCCAGTATTTCACAGTTTCTTTTCCAAGTGCAGCTGTAGATTGTGCAATTTCACATTCGTGATGCGGAAACATCAAATCCATTCCACCCCCGTGAATGTCAAATTCAGCACCCAAATACTTGGTTCCCATGGCAGAACACTCCATGTGCCAACCTGGGAAACCTTGGCTCCAAGGTGCTTTCCAACGCATAATATGTTCGGGTGAAGCTTTTTTCCACAATGCAAAATCCACACTGCGACGCTTATCGCTCTGACCGTCTAAATTGCGCGTAGATTCCAACATTTCCTCCACATTACGACCCGAAAGTTTACCATAATTGTAGGTTTTGTTATATTTTTCAACATCGAAATAGACCGAACCTTCACTTTCGTAAGCAAAGCCGTTATCCAATATTTTTTGTACAAATTCAATTTGCTCCATGATGTGACCCGAAGCGTGCGGTTCAATGCTTGGTGGCAACACGTTGAGCATTTCCATTGCTTTGTGATACCTATTTACATAATACTGAACCACTTCCATCGGTTCAAGTTGGTCAAGACGCGCTTTCTTTGCAATTTTATCTTCACCGCTATCAGCATCATTTTCCAAGTGACCAACATCGGTTATATTCCTCACATAACGCACTTTATAGCCCAGATGTATTAGAAAACGAAACAGAATATCAAAAGTAATGGCAGGGCGTGCATGGCCTAAATGACCATCGCCATAAACCGTTGGACCACATACATACATACCCACATTGGGTGCGTGAAGCGGAACAAATACTTCTTTTTTACGACTGAGAGTATTATAGATGGTAAGTTTCATTTTGTTATAATTTACAAGTACAACTTTGCAAGTAAGGTCTATAAAGAAATACAATTTATTTTTTTAAGCAAATCCCCTTTGTTTTTTAAGATTTTCATAAGCTTCATTAATGGAGCGGAATTTCTCTGTGGCAGATTTTTTTACATCATCGCCCAAATCATTCACTTTATCGGGGTGATATTTCATTGCCATGCGACGGTAGGCTTTTTTAATTTCATCATTCGTGGCTGTCGTTTCAATTTCCAATGATTTATATGCCCAATCGCGGTCAACCGTTTTCATGTAAGGTGCCTTAATTGACTCGAAATCAAGTCGGTCAATGCGGAAAATATCAGAAATGCGTTTGATAGTCGATAATTCTGAAGCAACCACTTCGCCATCGGCATAGGCTATTTTAAAAAGGAGATGCAGCAATTCTAACTTCGATGAATAATTTAAATGTTGGCTAATTTGCATAGCCACTTCAGACTCATCGATATTTTGATCCAAAAGATTTTTAAGAATTTGCAATGCATCCAAAGCACCTTGCTCTCCAAAGTTGGACACCAAAAACTGTTTTACAACCGCCAATTCTGCTTTGTCAACTCGTCCATCGGCTTTCATAATACAAGCCATGAGCACCAACAAGCTCATTTTAAAGTCACCCTCAGTAGTTTGACTTGGACCAATGGAACGAGTCACACCAATTTCAGTTCCGCCAAGCATTGAACCTACGGCAAAACCGATTAAAGCTCCAATTGGGCCACCAAAAGCCCAACCTAAACCACCACCTATCCATTTTGCAAAATTTCCCATTATTGATGTTATATTATATGATTTTAGGGGCACAAAGGTACGAAAAATCAATTTGAAATTATGTGAAATATAAAATTAAAGATTGAGAATGAAATAGATATTAATTTCAAACAACTTTTATTCACTAAATAACAACTGAATTAAAATCGATTTTCAAACTCGGGTAAATTCTATTACCTTTGCCCACCGATGGTTCATATTTTACTTTTTGTAAAAGTGATTAAAAGGGAATCTGGTAAAAAGCCAGAACAGACCCGCTACTGTAAGCTCATTTTCAGCGTTTTGAAAGCCTAATTTTTGATTTATATCAATTCAAAAAGTTGTTTAGAAACGTGAGTAAGTCAGAAAACCTGCCATACAATTTCTGTGTTAAAGCTTCGAGGATAGAGCTTAAAACCAATACTGCACAATATGCTGCCTTGTTGATTTTCCCTGTCTAATAAGCTATTTGGAAAATCTTTCTGCAAATAAGTGTATGCAATTTCCAGTTTTTAGTTCCAAAATTTTCAAATGGATACTGCCTTTTTTTGGGTGGTTGTTATTGCCTGTATTCATATTTGGACAACAAAAACAAGTAGTTGATTCAATGAATTCACATACCATTAAAGAAATTACGGTTACAGAAAAATTCAAAAACTCAGAAAACAGATCCACGTCCCCACTCCAAGTGTTTTCATCAAAAAAAATAGAAAAACTCAACGTGTTACAGGTTTCGGATGCTGTGAAATTTTTCTCTGGCGTTTTGGTAAAGGATTATGGTGGCATTGGCGGACTAAAAACAATATCTGTGCGCAGTTTGGGAGCTAACCACACAGCGGTAAGTTACGATGGCATTACTGTAACCGACTGTCAAACTGGGCAAATAGATATTGGCCGTTTTTCACTCGACAACATCGAAATTCTGTCATTGAACAGCGGACAAAGCGATAATATTTTTCAACCCGCTCGTCTTTTTGCGTCTGCTTCGGTACTCACTATACAATCCATCAAACCTAAATTTGAATTAAATAAAAATATCAACGGAAAAGTTTCCATAAAAATTGGTTCGTTTGGTTTAATAAATCCAACATTTGGATTAGAAGGTAAAATAAATTCCAAACTTTCTGCTTCTTTTAGTGGAGAATGGCTGTCGGCAGATGGAAAATATCCATATATATTGATTAATGGTTCATCCAGCAATGACAGCACTTCAAAGGAAATTCGCCAAAATACAGATGTAAAGAACCTTAGAATGGAAGGTGCTTTATACGGCAATTTTTCTGAAAAAGAAATTGGTTATATCAAAACATATTTCTACCAATCAGAACGTGGATTGCCTGGAGCAACAATACTTTACGATGCTGAAAGTTCGGCCAAACAGCGAATTTGGGACAATACTTTTTTCACACAAGCACTTTACGAAAAGGAATTTTCCAGAACTTTTTCTTTCCAAACAAATGCCAAATTCAATCGTGGATATTTGAAATATATTGACCCTACTGTTTTAAATTCAAATGGGAAATCAGAGAATACATTTATCCAAAATGAATATTATTATTCAGCCTCTGTACTTTATCGAGCATTTGATAGACTATCATTTTCAGCTTCCTCGGATGGTGCATTAAACACTTTAATGGCTGACTTTTCAGTTCCAAATCGATTGACTTGGCTTTCGTCTGTAGCCACAAAATATGTTTCAAATACAATTTTGGCAACGGCTAGTTTATTGGCAACAGTTGTGAATGAACAAATGAACAATAAACAATTGTCGCCTTATGTCAGCTGTTCAGTAAAACCATTTACCAATCAAGATTTTCGGGTACGTCTTTTTTACAAAAATATTTTTCGTTTACCTTCATTCAACGATTTGTATTATAGCCAAATAGGCAATCGGAATTTGAAACCTGAAAATACAAATCAGTACAATCTTGGACTAACTTATACTACATCATTGGAAAAATGGATTCCTTTCCTTTCGGTTTCAATTGATGGATATCACAATGACGTGACAAATAAAATTGTGGCTTACCCTACAAAAAACTTGAATGTATGGGCTATGAAAAACCTCGGAAAAGTAGCGATTAATGGGATCGATTTAACCGCCGAAACAATAATAAAGCCTAGTGAAAAAATCGGATTCAATTTTGGAACAACGTATACTTACCAGCGTGCGTTAAATGTTACCGACCCAACTGACAAAAGCACTTACAACCAACAACTGCCATACACGCCACGCGTTTCGGGTTCGGGTAGAATTGGATTTGAAACACCGTGGCTTAATTTGAATTACACCGTATTATGGTCGGGACATCGATATGCATTGTTCCAAAATTATGCCGAAAACCGTTTGCCTGCATATACCGACCATAGTATTTCTGCAAATAGAAGTTTTCAAATAAAACATTATCTCATTACTGCAAACCTGGAAATGCTTAATCTATTTAATCAAAATTATGCAGTGGTGAGATGGTTTCCAATGCCTGGACGTTCATTTAGAGCTACCGTTTCAGTCAAATTCTAATTTCTTTATTTCATTGAATTGCATCGAATTATAAATGATTTTATCTACATTTGTATGCTCAAATTTAAAGCATAAAATTAGCACGTTTTTATGATTGACAAAGAATTCAAATCCAGCATAAATTACTTAATTTCATCAGAACAAGATGAACTTTGGGGTTTGACTGTTACTACTGTTGGTCATCAAAAAATTGCTGAAAATGTCAGCTATCCGCCAAAAGATCATCCATTAGGCTATTATTTTGACGTGCAAAATGGCCGTATACTCAATGAGTATCAGCTACTTTATATAACCGACGGAAATGGTTTGTTTACTTATGGCAACGACAAGGAATCTACATTAATTTCAGAAGGAAAAATGTTTTTTCTTATGCCTGGCGTCTGGCATACTTACAAACCTATTGAAAATTCGGGTTGGAATGAATATTGGATTGGTTTTAAGGGAACTATAATTAACAAAATCGTAGAAGAAGGCTTTTTCTTGAATAAAGCACCGGTTTTCAATATTGGATTAAACGAACGAATTGTAGATTTATATCTTAAAGCCATCGAAATTGCAAATGAAGAACGAGCTGGTTATCAACAAGCACTTTCGGGTATCGTTATGCATATTCTTGGATTGATGTATTACCGGCACAAAACGCGTGATTTTGTGGATGAAGAGTTAATCTGCAAAATCAACAAGGCAAAAGTGATTATGCGGGAATCAATTTATGAAAAAATCTACGCTGAGGATGTAGCCAAAAGAATGAATCTGGGTTATTCGGGATTTAGACGAGCATTTAAAGAGCTGACTGGAAGCTCCCCATCACAGTATATGCTTGAATTAAAGCTAAATGAGGCCAAGTTACAACTTTCGACAACTTCGCAAACAGTAAAGCAAATCTCATACAGTTTGAACTTCGAAAATCCAGATTATTTTCCCATTTTCTTTAAAAAACGGACAGGACTCACACCTTTAGAGTATAGAAATAACACACTGACTAAGTCTTAATTTCCAAGTTTAATTTTAAATTCAAATTGCAAACTCACGAATTATCATTCCTTTAAAGTAGAATTAATGATAAAAAAAAATAAAACTTAGCAGTGGAGGTGCAGATGACATAAAATGTCTTTAACTTTGTCCATTCAAAAAAAAATACTTGCCAACATGAAATTAAATTTCTTAAAGTTTTTACTCTCTTCAATTGCTATTTTTCTCACATCATGTCTTGCAACCACAACTGACACCATTGCTGTATCAAGCGATGCGACATTTGTATCATTAACGTTTACTGCAAATGATAGTATTCCATATTTAAATACTGCGGTATTTTCTTTAGTTGACTCAACAATTGTCAATTTAGACTCACTTCCATATAAAACTAGAATTGACAGTGTTTTTCCAACATTCAGTTTCACAAGTACTTCGGCGGCATTTCTGCACAATTTAGACACACCTGCCAATGATTCTATTCTAATCACAGGGAAAGATACCATTGATTTTAATATTCATTACAAGGTAAGAAATTACGCATCTGACCAGATAAGTCACAAAGACTACAAAATAAAAGTAAACGTACACAAAGTTGATCCTGAATTATATATTTGGAACAAAATCACTGACCTTGATACTCATCAAGCGACGTCACAAAAAGCGGTTCTTCTAAAAAACACAATATATTATTACCAAAACAATGGTAGTACTAATTATTTGTATAAATCAAATGATGGTTACAATTGGAGTCCTTCTTCCACAGTTTCGAATTTACCTAATAACGTCACATTTAGCGATTTGACTGTATTTTACGACAGCCTTTATTTAACCAACAGCAATTTGATTTATAAATCGTCAAACGGCTCTGATTGGACTGCAAAAGGAGTAAATAACTACAATTTAAAATCAATTCTCTTTTCTTTAAACAGTAAATTGTGGGCAATAGCTCAATTAAAATCAGACCTTAGCAAATATTATTTTGCTTCCTCATCTGATGGAGTTATTTGGGCAGTAAATACATCTGACGTAATTCCTAATAATTTCCCAACAAGTGATTTTTCTGCACTTTCGTTTTCAGCACGTACAGGAAAACCAAAAGCAATTGTGATTGGCGGAAAAAACAGCAACGGAAAAATGGGAAGTTGGAGCACGGAAAATGGAACCTATTGGGTACCTTTTGGTGATGAAAACCACACATTGGACACTCTAGCAGTAGGCTCATCAATAATTGCTTACGACAATAAATTGTTACTATTTGGAATTAAAACCAATGGAACAACCCATCTTAAAGAATCTATTGACGAAGGTTTAAGTTGGAAAATGCCAAACAAAAAATATAATTATATAAAAGACTACCAAGCAAGAAGTTATCAATCAGCTCTTATATTCAAACCGAATGATGACGACAAATCATACGGTGCAAATCGTATATTTTTAATTGGTGGACAGGATGAAACAACAGTATTCTCGGATGTTTGGACAGGAAAACTGAACAGAAAAAATTTCTTGAGATAAGACACTGAAATTGTAACACTTAAAAAGGTGCTCCTAAAATTAGGAACACCTTTTTTATTTCAATTTATTTATTTCAAAGTTTTTTATCTACTTTTGCAGCTTCAAATTTTAAAAACGAACCAATGCATACAACCAATTTTCAAAACACTTCTACCATTCGTTTCCGTCGCTGGAGCCGGATGGGTTATGCAGTATTTTGCAGTCTGGCATGTAGCGTAAGTATTGGAAGACTAGCGGTATCAGTTTCGGACAAAACGCTTCAAAAATCAGTTGGCAACACATCAAATGCCATTTGTTTTTCTACATCTAACAGTGAAGACACCGAAAATCCAATTGAAAAGTTAGAACTAGAGGCAACATTACAACAAATCCAAGCACCATCATTCATTCAAATTTCTGTTGACAGCGCTGCAGCGTGTAGTCAATCCACTATTTATATTATTAACTGTAACGGTTGAAATGGGTACATCTCATTTCAACCGTTTTTTATTTTATTCAACATGACAAAAAACTTTATTTACTCCGTATTATTTCTTTTAATTAGTTTTCAATCAGCATTTTCTCAACAAAAGAATGATGCTAGTTCAATTCAACTTTCTGATGTGGAAATTAATGCCAACAGCAAAAAACTCTATTCCGAAATGGGAAGAATACTCACCATTATTGATAAAGCAGAAATTAGCAAAAGTGCAGTAACAAGTCTTGATCAATTGCTAGATTATGTGGCTGGAGTGGATATTCGTCAGCGTGGCACCAATGGAACACAAGCTGATATTAGCATTCGTGGCGGTTCGTTCGATCAGGTATTGGTGTTGCTGAATGGCGTAAACATCACCGACCCACAAACAGGACATTTCAACCTAGACATTCCATTGAACTTGTCAGATGTGAGCCGCGTTGAAATTCTTCAGGGCTCTTCAGCTCGTGTGCTGGGGCCAAATGCTTTCAGCGGTGCAATAAATATTGTGACCGGGAGCAATGAAAAAAAGGCGATAAATGCTGAAGTTTCAGGTGGAAGTTTCAATACATTCGGGCAATCGGTATCTGGGAGTTTGGGAAATGATAAGCTACATACTTTTGCTTCTATTTCTCACAAAAGAAGTGATGGTTATATGACCAATACTGATTTTGATTTATCAAATGCATTTGTACAATCTGTTTTAAAAACCAAGAATGCCGGGAAATTTGACTTGCAATTGGCTGGACAATTGAAGGATTTTGGAGAGAATGGTTTCTATTCGCTTAAATACCCAAATCAACGTGAAGCCAATAAAGCATTTTTCACTTCGCTTGACTGGTCAATGACAAAAGGTAATTTTTCATATAATGCACAAGCTAGTTGGAAACGTCATTATGACAGATATGAATTGGATAATAATTCACCTGCAGGTTTTAAATATCACCTCACCGATGTAGCCGGTTGGAAACTTTCGGGTAGTTACAAATCGGCTTTAGGAAAAACTACTTTGGGGCTGAATGTGAGGAATGAACACATTTTCAGTAATTCATTAGGCTTACCAATGACATCGCCCGATTCGATAGCCATACCTTTTGAGACAAATTTGTATTTCAAAAAAGCATATAACAGAACTATTTATTCGGGCATGATTGATCATTCCGTAAATGTGGGTAATTGGTATTTTTCGGCAGGAATTTCTACAAGTTATTCTGCCGATTTTAAATATACAACCTATGGTGGCTTTGATATTGCTTACTCAATTAATGACAATGTAAAAATATATACTTCGGCCAACTCGGCATCGCGTTTACCAACATTTACTGATTTGTTTTTCTCAAACCCAGCTCAACAAGGCAATCCATTATTAAAGCCAGAACAATCAAAAACAATTGAATTGGGAACCAAAATAAATAAGAAAACCTGGAGCTTAAACGCTGATGTTTACTATCGCATAGGCGAAAATATTATTGATTGGGTAAAACTGAACTCTTCATCGGCTAAGTATGAAGCAATGAATTTATCGAGCGTAAATGCACTGGGCAGTGATTTTACATTTAATTATCGTTTCACTAAACTGTTTGTAAAGAGGGCTTCATTTTCTTATTCATATCTGAACCTTGATAAAGCGGCAGTTGGATTTGATTCAAAGTATGCATTAGATTACTTAAAACACAAAATGACTTTGACTGTTGATCACTCAATTTATAAAAAACTATCCGCTACATGGAGACTAGGCTACTTTGATCGTTCAGGCAACTATGATGCTAATAAGGTAATTGGCTCTCCAGCAATATTGACAAATTACATCCCGTATACTAATATTGATTGCCGTTTGCTTTGGAACGACAAACACTTTGATGTTTTTGGTGATGTAAATAATATTTCAAACTCAACTTATGCCGATTATGGAGGTTTGACACAGCCTGGAATCAATTTCAATTTAGGACTTAGATTGAAACTATAAAATGAAAAAGTGGCTGTCTTGTAATTAAGACAGCCACTTTTTTTGTAAATTTATCAAACGTTTTCTAGCAAACCATACTTGGTTTAATCAGCTTGAAAAAGTCATTTCCTTTATCGTCCACCAAAATAAATGCCGGGAAATTTTCCACTTCTATTTTCCAGATAGCTTCCATTCCCAATTCAGGATATTCCAGACATTCCACTTTTTTGATGTTTTGAAGTGCCAATATTGCAGCAGGACCGCCGATAGAACCCAAGTAGAATCCACCGTGTTTCTGACAAGCATCCGTCACCTGTTGCGTGCGGTTTCCTTTGGCAATCATAATCATGCTGCCACCATTTTCTTGCAATAAATCCACGTACGAATCCATACGACCAGCCGTTGTAGGACCAAATGAACCCGAAGGCAAACCTTTTGGAGTTTTGGCAGGACCAGCATAATAAATCGGATGATCCTTCACATATTGTGGCAATGGTTGTCCGGCATCGAGCAATTCTTTTAGTTTGGCATGGGCAATATCACGACCAACGACGATGGTTCCGTTCAATGACAAACGTGTAGAAACCGGATATTTCGACAAGGTGGCCAAAATATCTTTCATTGGCAAATTCAAGTCTATTTTCACAGCATTTCCTTCACCTTGATTGCGGTATTCTTCTGGAATCAAAGCACCCGGATTATCTTCCATGCGTTCAACCCAAACACCGTCTTTATTGATTTTTCCTTTGATGTTACGGTCGGCAGAACACGAAACACCCATACCTACAAAGCAAGAAGCACCATGACGAGAAAGACGAACAATGCGAATATCATGTGCAAAATACTTTCCGCCAAACTGAGCACCAATGCCTGAGGCCTGAGCTTGTTTCAACACTTTTTGCTCCATTTCCACATCGCGGAATGCTTGTCCCAATTCGTTTCCAACAGTTGGCAATTCATCGTAATATTTTGTTGAAGCCAATTTTACTGTCTTCATGCAAGCATCGGCCGAAGTACCACCAATTACAAACGCAATGTGGTAAGGAGGACAAGCCGCCGTACCCAAAGTTTTCATTTTTTCGGTAAGGAATTTCTCCAACGAAACTGGATTCAGCAACGCCTTAGTTTCCTGAAACAAGTACGATTTATTGGCAGAGCCACCACCTTTGGCGATAAAAAGAAATTTGTACTCGCTTCCGTGACCAGCTACCAAGTCAATTTGAGCAGGCAAATTAGTTCCTGTGTTGATTTCTTCGTACATATCCAGTGCGGCATTTTGCGAATAACGCAAATTCTCTTCAGTATAAGTTTCATAAATACCTTTCGAAAGCGCTTCTTCGTCCGTTCCGTTCGTCCAAACGTTGTTTCCTTTTTTGGCATAAACAGTGGCAGTGCCTGTATCCTGACAGAATGGCAAAATTCCTTTGGCAGCAATTTCTGCATTCCTAAGCATGGTCAAGGCCACATATTTATCATTTTCACTTGCTTCCGGATCAGCCAAAATAGCTGCCACTTGCGCTTGATGTGCCGGACGAAGCAAAAATGAACAGTCGCGCATAGCAGCACGGGCCAATTTTGTCATTGCTTCTGGCTCTATTTTCAGGATTTCTTGTC
>JBAXAD010000071.1:0-15653 GCA_037142715.1 Paludibacter sp.
TTATGATTATATTATTCAAGAAAATTAAAACAAATAAAAAGTCAAGATGACTTCAATTACTTATTTCCATGTTATTGAAAAATATGCGACAATATATTATTTCACTTTGGGTGCTTGCTTTTTTATTGATTGGAGCAAACCAACGAACATACTCACAGAAGAATGTTGAGAATCAAATCACTGATTCTTTGACGGTTATTGTCAATGGTTATACCCGCGTTGGGAAAGTGAATGTGACGAATATCAGCATCTATGCCAATAGAGTTGTGGTGAGTGCCAATGACAAATTGGGGCATATGCCGTTTCGGCCTGATAACGTAAAGCGTATCTACAATGCCATTCATAAGGTTTTAGGAGCTAAATATGCAGGACATACCATTGTTTGTCAAGTGGACAATAAAAGTATTGAGGACTTGATTCCCAATTTTTATCGGACAGTGAATATTGACAACAAAAGGCAATACTCCACTCCTACCACTTCAAGCCCTTTGGTTACTAACTCTTCTCGTCCATTCACCACACTTAATGGTTTGGAAAACAAGCACATTGCGCTTTGGCAAAGTCATGGTTTGTACTACGACCAGAAACAGGCACGCTGGTCATGGCAACGGGCTCGGGTTTTTCAGATAGTTGAGGATTTGTACACCCAATCCTTTGTTTTGCCCTATCTGGTGCCAATGCTCGAAAATGCTGGTGCGAATGTTTTGCTGCCCCGCGAACGTGACACGCAAACGAATGAGGTGATTGTGGACAATGACACCAAAGACAACCTATCACGATTTAGAGAACACAACGATAGAAAAAGTTGGAAATCGGGCAAAGAAGTAGGATTTGCAAACACTAAAAAAGCCTATCTACAAGGCGAAAATCCATTTACACTGGGAACTTACCGTGTTGTTCCGGCCGTTTCCGATTCGGATGAAACCAGTAGCTCCGAGTGGTTTCCAAATTTTCCGGAAGCGGGTCGTTATGCCGTTTACGTATCCTACAAAGCATTGGAAAATAGCGTGTCCAACGCTCATTACACTGTATATCACAAAGGTGGAAAAACAGAATTCCTTGTGAATCAAACAATGAATGGTGGCACCTGGTTGTATCTTGGTCATTTTTATTTTGATAAAGGCAGGTCGAGTTTAGGCAAAGTGGTTTTGACCAACTTCAGCAAACAAGAAGACAAAGTGGTAACCGCCGATGCCGTGAAATTTGGAGGTGGTATGGGAAATATTGCCCGCAGTCCTAACTTATTAGGCTCTACTCCAACCCAGATAAATCCTGATAGCGTATCAACTGAAAATACATTAACAAAGTCGGCAATTATTTACGAACCAGAAGTAAGTGATTATCCGCGATTTACTGAAGGTGCAAGATATTGGCTGCAATGGGCCGGCATTCCCGATAGTATTTACAGCAAAAGTGCAGGGAAAAACGATTATACCGACGACTTTCAATCGCGTGGTGCGTGGGTGAATTATTTGGTGGGTGGAACGTCACTTTCTCCCAACACAAAAGGATTAAATGTCCCCGTCGATTTGGCTTTTGCTTTTCACTCTGATGCGGGTACTACATTAAATGACTCAATCATAGGCACATTGGGCATTTGCACCATTCAAAATTCTAATGGCAAATCCGTTTTTGAGAATGGTGTTTCCCGTTGGGCTTCGCGTGACTTAACAGATATCATTCAAACTCAGATAGTAAATGATGTTCGAAGCACTTATGCTCCAGAATGGTCGCGGCGAGGGATATGGAATAAATCCTACAGTGAATCACGAACGCCGGAAGTGCCTACTATGTTGCTGGAACTACTTTCACACCAGAACTTTGCGGATATGCGCTACGGATTGGATCCTCGATTTCGATTTACAGTGGGTCGTTCCATTTACAAAGGAATGTTGAAGTATTTGTCATCTGTGAGTAAAACTGACTATGTGGTACAACCACTTCCTATTGACCAATTTAGCTGCCGTTTTGTTGACAAAAACAAATTGGAACTGCATTGGTTGCCTGTGACTGATACACTTGAACCAACAGCTTTGGCAGAACAATATGTGCTTTACACCCGCATCGATGATGGTGCATTCGATAATGGCGTTGTTGTTACATCTAATCGCATTACTTACACCATAAAAACAGGAAAAGTCTACAGTTTTAAAGTAACTGCCATCAATAAAGGTGGCGAGAGTTTTCCTAGCGAAATTCTTTCAGCTTATCGTTCCTCCAATCAGAAACCGGAAGTGCTTGTAGTGAATGGATTCGACAGAATAAGCGCGCCCACCAGTTTTCAGTTGGACAGTACTTATGCAGGATTTTTGAATGACATAGATGCAGGCGTTCCTTATCTTTCAGACATTAGCCTGGTTGGGAAGCAATATGAGTTCAAACGCAGCAAGCCTTGGGTAAATGATGATGCACCCGGATTTGGGGCAAGTCATGCTAATTACGAAACCAAAGTGATTGCCGGCAATAGTTTTGATTATCCATACATTCACGGAAGAGCCATTAAAGCAGCTGGATTTTCTTATGTCTCGTGCAGCCAAAAATCCATTGAAAAAGGCGACATTGATATGAATCAATATAAAATTGTAGATTTAATTTTGGGAAAACAAAAGCAAACTTACATAGGAAATGGAAAAAAAGTACCGGAATTCAAAACTTTTCCATTAGCTTTGCAGCAAGTTATCCATACTTATTGTCAGAATGGGGGCAACTTGATGGTTAGTGGTGCCTATATAGCTTCCGATGCTTGTGAAAGTGCTCATCCAATGCGAGAAGACCGCTTATTTCTTGAAAACGTTTTGAAAATCAAATTCAGAACCTCTAAAGCAAGTGTTACTGGGGCAGTGAAAGTACTCAATTCGCCGGGTCGTTTTTTCAAGAAATCGAATATCACTTATTATGATCAACCCAATGCGATTTCGTACTATGTAGAATCGCCAGATGCCATTGAGCCAATGGGTGAAGGAGCATTTACAATCTGCCGTTATTCCGAAGACAATTTAAGTTCAGCGGTGGCATATAAAGGAAAATATAAAATTTGTGCTTTTGGCTTTCCGCTCGAAACAATTAGAGATGAGAAAGATATTGCGAAATTGTTTGAGTCGGCATTGCGATTTTTTGTAGATACCAAGGAGTAAGCTATTTTTATTTTTGGCTAAAGCCTAAAGACCTAATCAACATTTTCCTCCAGCTAAAGCGGGAGTCTATTGAAAAGAGTGCGACATAAATGCAACTTATAAATATAAAAGGTCTGGTTAGAATATTAAAGAAAGTGTAACTCAGCAAACAGCAATAAAAATAAAATTGTATTTATTAGATTGATAGTAAAATAGCTATCCTGCCCCAGCGGGGCTGACTATGCATAACCCCCAGTGGAGCTTGCGGAACTGGGGGTAAAAGAATAAAATAGACCTCACTTTTGATTTTCAGTTCGACTTCGTCGAACTGAAAATCAAAAGGTTACAAAACACAAAGGGGTGCTGAGTTTGTTACAGCAACAGACATACAAATCTGAAATAAAAATTCCTAAACAAAAACAATAAAAACACAACTAATTAATAGTGAAAGATATTATGGAAACAGAAAAAATAATCATTGGAATAACACATGGTGACATTAACGGAATTGGATATGAAGTGATATTAAAAACCATGTCGGATCCACGCATGTTAGAAACCTTTGTTCCCGTTATTTACGGTTCGTCAAAAGTGGCTACGTTTTACCGCAAACAACTTGACATACAAGGATTGAATTTCAATACTGTGAACTCAATTGAGGAAATTAATCATAAAAGGGTGAATATCATCAATTGTGTAGATGAAGACATAAAAGTTGAGATGGGAGTTTCTACAGCAGAAGCAGGGAAAGCAGCTCTTGCATCCTTGGAACGTGCCACTGAGGATTTAAAAAGAGGAGCATTACATGCCATTGTTACCGCTCCCATCAATAAAAAGAACATTCAATCACCGAATTTCCACTTCCCTGGACATACAGAATACTTGGAGCAAAAGTTTGGCACTGGTACACCTGCCTTGATGATGCTGGCCAACGATGTAATGCGGGTCGCGGTGGTGACTGGCCACATCCCCGTGAAAGATGTTTCTATTGAAATAACTGAGAAGTTGATTCTGGACAAATTGATAGTTTTGAACAATTCACTCAAAAAGGATTTTTCGATTATCAGACCTCGCATAGCCATATTGGGTTTAAACCCCCATGCTGGTGATGCTGGCGTGATTGGCATGGAAGAGCAAACTATTATCATTCCTGCCATGAAACAAGCTGAAAAGCTCGGAATTTTATGTGTGGGACCTTATCCTGCCGACGGATTCTTTGGCTCGGGCAATTTCGATAAGTTTGACGCCATATTGGCTATGTACCACGACCAGGGATTAATACCCTTCAAAACAATTTCGATGGAAAATGGCGTGAACTTTACAGCAGGATTGTCTGTTATTCGGACTTCGCCAGCCCATGGAACAGCTTATGACTTAGCTGGTAAAAACTTGGCTTCGGAAGATTCATTCCGTCAAGCTTTGTACATGGCGTATGACATTTACCAAAACCGGGCCATAAACAAAGAAATTAGTGCCAATCCGCTCAAAACAGAATTGAGAACAGAACGTGCCGGAAGGGTGGAATAGAATTAAACTCCGCTCAACCGCTTTTTTTGCGGTTTATCGGATGAAGATAAAGATTAAGAATGCTCCAACTCCTTTTTATGCTTCAAACAGCAAAAAAGCGGTTGGAAGCATAAAAAAAACCTCAAAGTATTAGTTTAAACTGAAACTTTGAGGTTTTTTTAAATAATACTACAATGGCTTATTATGCTTCAAACCGCAAAAAAAGCGGTTGGACGCAATCGGTTTAAACGTTTTGCCTTTTCAATTGCAACTGTTTTGATTTCAAACTTACAACACCATATACACCTGCAAACATCAACATCAACCATACACCATCACCAATTGGCAAACTGCCACCTGCACCTGGATCACCTGGATCTGGAGGAGCATTCTTTGATTTCTGTTTTCCATTCACATCCGTGGTAGAACTGCTTGAAGCAGCCGTTTGAGCTAAACGTTTTGAACCTTGCTTTGCAGAAGATGCAACTTCAGCATTATGAGCCTGAATAAGCATAAACGAAGCGTCAATATCAGTCCTGGCAAGATTTTGAGTATTGCTAATATAGCTCACATCCGTTGTTCCTACAATGGTAGTAGCCACCAGTTGACTGCGTAGATTCGCTGCATTATTATTTGTGAGAGCAATACTCACCCTATGATTGGATTGTACATCCACTGAAGCAACCTCACTACTGCCTGAAAAAGCAACATCTGCAGATTCCGAATAATTTGCGGTAGTATTAGTACCGGTCTTGAATGAAGGTAAACTTACACCCGTAAGGTCCGAACGACTTTCCGATGCGGCATACTTTGCTTCAATGGCTTTTGCTTTATTGGCAGAAAAACCACTAGGCATTGCAACAGCGCCATAACTTGCTGAGAGGTTTTTCTGTTCAACCTCTTTGCCAAAAAATGTGATAGCAAACACCACAGCAGCCATAACAATTGCAACTAGGATTAATCCGCCCGTTTGATTTGATGAGTTACTCATAACTTTAAAATATAATAGTGTTGTGTGATTCTATTTATAAATTTGAAATTAATGTCGCAAATATACGCAAATATACGCAAGTTACTTACTAATTAGTTTATTTTTAGTTTATTTGCTTCAAATAGCGTCGCAACAAAAAAATAACCCCTAGTCCGCCAGCTTGCGGAGAATTATGCAAGTATTGATTTTGATAAACATCGACTATAGTCTACAATCTACTATCTATCGATTGTAAACTATTTTCTTAGTCCAACTTCTAACTCCCGACACCAATTGAATGGTATAAATACCTTCAGTATTCAGCGGAATTGCCAAGGAATTATTATAGCTAGTTTTAGAGGTCACCAATCGGCCAATGGCATCATACACACGCACACTGGTTTTTGCATTCAAATTATCCAACAGCAATTTGCCATTCACCATTTTGATGGTTGCAACATTATTGTCGCCTTCGTTTATAGTTTCAATACCGGTTGGTACACGTTGCGCTGTAATTTTAAAACGCGTATTGTCGGTTCCTGCAGTGGCATCATAAGCATAACTTGTCAGCAACAAATCGGTAACAGCTACCGGAGTGGCTTTTGTATCGGTAAGCAACAATTGTGATAAACCAGGTGCCAAAGTAGCATCAACGCTAATGATAGTTTTACCTGCAGTTTTTGTATAAACACCCACTGGCAAATTCACTACGCTAGACATTGGCAATGCATTCTTAGCATAATTAACGCCAGCTATCGAAGTATAAATTTGTGGTCTTGGTGTTCCTGTACCGATGGTTTTTTCAAAATCCGAACCAATTTTATAATCAGTAGTTTCGGCATTATCCATTACAAGAATAGTTCTGTCAGTACCAGTAGTACTTGTAAAATTAAGTTGTACTCTGTCTGATAATTCTACGGCTACAGAGGCAGGAGCATTTACACGACCAGCGGCATCGAAAGAAAAACCAGCAGCATCATTAACCTGAACAAAATATGCTGCAAATGGATCAATTGTTTTGCCTGTACTATTATCTTCTAGGTCATAAGTAGTTCCTGTAATATCGCCTGGGAAATACATATTTAGTGCTTCTACATTAGCTCCAGAGTAAGGATATTTACTCAAGAAAGGCTGACCAACCAAATTCCATCCTTTATGTACAGTTGGGTTTGCACCATTTGTTGCAGGATTTTCAGCAGCAGGTATCTTTTTTGAATCAGCTGTTGTTCCTTCACTTAGAACAATTGAATTTGGTAATGGGAATTTTACTGAATATGGTCCATTATTTATACCAAAAATATATCCTTTTTTGGCAGTAAGAACAAGATCTGTATTCGGTTTCCAATTTGAACCTATAGAACCTGAAGCACGATTTGCTCCATCGTAATACTTAATAATCAAATCTGCACCCAATGTACCTATATCACTACCATTGGCTTGTTTGATAGCCGACACGGTAATAGGAACAGGGAAAGACATGAAATACCAATGTGAACCGTCCATATATTTCACATAACTAACTGTTTTTCCTACAGGTACAACAATGCTACCAGTACCAATGTTGGCACTAAACGAACTTGTATTGTCCGAACTGAATACTACATCTCCATTTACTGTCAAAGTATTAGACCCTAACTTAAGATTTGAACCTGCCGCAACAGTTACATTTTTCACTTCTTTGGGTTCATCAACCGATAATGTTGTATTCGTACCAGTAACAGCCATATCACAAGTTGCACAACTAGCAAATGTAGAAGCATTTGTATTTGTACCTCCGGCAATTGCAATAGCAATCACATCAAAGTTGGCAACCAACGTTTTAGCGGCAGTCGCAGTAAATATGTAAGGATTAGCTGAAGAAACAATTGTTGAACCTTCCATCCAGTTTACAAAACGATGTGTAGTGCTATTATCAGGAGTAGCAGTTAATGTAACCGTTGCACCTGCGTCTTTTGTTCCAGTACCCGACACGCTTCCAGCACCATAGGCACTTGCTGCAATTGAGTATGTACCCAAAGTAGTAAAACTCACTTCTGCACCATAACTTGTACCAGCACTATTTGTGGCATAAGAGCGTACATAATAAAGTGTAGCTGCACTCAGACCAGTCATGTTGCCTGTATAACTTGTGGCTTGTATCGAATTTGTTGTTTTTGTCAACAAAGCTGTAGTTGGACCTGTAGTTGTACTCCAGCAAATTCCACTTGCTGTTACCGCCACACCACCATTGCTTGTTACATTTCCTCCACTTGTAGCAGTGGTTGAAGTGATAAGAGAAGCGGTAGATGTGGTGGCTAGGGTTGGAACTGAGATAGCTTCACCAATTGCAAAATCCCCAAAACCAGTAACACCAGTCGCTTGAGTATTAGTTGGATTTTTTGTTCCAACAGCTTCTGAAGCCCAAACTAAGCTTGCATATCTTTTCACCACAAAATTTGAAGTTGTTGCAGTGCCATCAACATCACCAGTTACATAATTAAATGTCGGGCTGTATGAGGTCAAACCTTCCAAAGTAATTGCACTTGTCAAAGTCCAAGTTCTATTTACTGTTTTTGCAGTTATTAAACCTGATGAAGCTATTTGTGCATGGTCGCCAGATGCAGTACTTGCTTGAATTGAACCAGTGCTGTTAGATATTGTACCAGCGAAATCAAGCGTAACTGGAGCATAAGTTGTAGCATCCCCAATTTCAAAGGCTTTTGTAGTTGAGCCCGAGGCAATCAGTTTTATCAAGTTTCCATACACATAAGAACTTGAACTTGCATTTGAAACTGTTCCCGAAGCACCCACTGTTAATGTATTTACTCCTGTCGAAAGTTTACCACTTGTTAAGTCTAATGTACCATTAACAGTAATATTACCAGCTACTAATGTTTTAGTTCCAGAACCATTTAGCTTTAAAGTATTATAAGTAGCTAATGGTATGTTCTGGTTTACACCATTTAACTCATAAATACCGCTAAAATTCATTGTAGGTGCTGATGCTGTAGAATAAAAATTAGTACTTTTTCCAGCTTTAAATATACCCGTAGAAGCAATTGTAAATGTACTTGCATTAACATTGCCAACTGTTATTAATGTTCCATTTACTGTAACAGAAAGCAATGGATTTGTAGTAGTTGTTGAACCATACATCGGGCACGAGCTATTAGACAAATCAAAGGTTGCACCAGCATTAATCGTAATTGCACCTGTATTTGTTGTTGGAGTGTAAATTTCACAAGAAGATGCTGAATTACTTACTGTTCCAGAGTTAATTACAATATTATCTGTGAATTTAAATTTTTTGCTAAAAGAACTCGAATTACCTACACCTGGGTCAAAAGTCAAATTTCCAAAAATGGCACTAGCTCCCCAATTAGCTCCTATAACAGCACCAGTACCAGTAAGTTTAATAGTACCTGTTCCTCCTATACAGTCACTTCCTGGAGCGGCATCAGCATCTAATAAACCAGAAACTGTCAGAACAAAGCCAGTACTCACTGTTATTGAACCTGCCTGATTTCCCTTCACACTAAGGTTTTTACAACTTGCATCAGATGCTACGGTTACTACATTTGTACTCAAAATTGAAACATTATTACCTATACTTGGCACAGTGCTTGCTGCAGCCCAACCGGTTAAACCATCTGAGGAACTTTCCCAAGTTCCTGTTGCATTCCAGTTACCTGTTGCTTTACTTCTGAAAAAGTCTGTGTTTAAAGAAACGGTTATCGTTTGCGTAACATCTGGTGCTGCATTATAATTTGCACTTCCTGATTGTGAAGCGGTAATCGTTGTTTGGCCAGCTACCCCAATAGTTACTGTGCTTCCTGAAACTGAAGCTACAGTTGGAGTTGAACTTGAATAACTAACAGTTCCTCCAGGAGCAGTTGCGGATAAACTATAAGTTCCACCCCCTACATTACGTGTATCAGTTCCATTAAGTCCTGTAATGCTTTGATTTGCTTTAGTGATTGTTGCAGCTTGCGGACTTTGAATAGTCAAACTATAATTGCTGTTATTTAAAGTCAAACCTCCAAAAGTAACAGTAGATGCACTGACTACATTGGCATTGTCGTATGTACCAGTAGCAGTACCTGTGATGCTAACTATATCGCCTGTATAAGGTTTTCCATCGATAGTATTTCCTGCCCCAACTGCTTCGGCTGATTGTAAAGTTTTGGCATCAGTAACTACGGTAGTCGTTGTTCCATCGTAAGTTTTACTTGCAGGAACTGAAAGACCTGACATAGTCAAGGTTTTGGCAGTGATATTAGCCGTACAAGTTGGGTTGGCAGAAATGCTATAATTGCTAGTAGGCGCATTATAACCTGTAATGGTAATGGTTTTGTTAGGATTAACGGCAGCCGTTGCAAAGCTAGCCGATGGTGTACCTATTACAGAATGGGTTTCATTATTTTGAAGACCTACATAAGCAGCTGTTCCAGTAAATGAAGCACTAGTTGAACCGTCATAAACTTTGGCAGTACCTGTTAAACCGGTAATGGTTAAACTTGCTACTGTAATATTACCTGTTAAAGTTGGTTGAGAAATTGAGTAGTTTCCATTATCAGTTCCAGTTAAAGAAAAGTTAGTAGTAACTCCAATTCCAGTGGCAACATTCACGCTATTGAATGTATTACTTCCAGCCACTAAAGTTACTGCATCAGGTGAAATCACTCCCGATAATGTAGCTCCAGTAATCGTAGCATTATTTGTTCCTGTATAGGTTTTGCTAGTAACTGCTGCATTAGTTACAGTTAAGCCTTTGGCAGTAATGGTTGCCGAAGCTGGACTTTGAATGGTTAAGCTATAATTGCCAGCATTTACACCAGTCAAGCT
Source organism: Paludibacter sp. (assembly GCA_037142715.1). Lineage (GTDB taxonomy): Bacteria > Bacteroidota > Bacteroidia > Bacteroidales > Paludibacteraceae > Paludibacter. The sequence continues at coordinate 10,414 of JBAXAD010000071.1, forward strand.
CAAACCACTAAAAGTAACAGTTGCAGCGGTTGCTACATCTTTTGTATTATATGTTCCAACAGGGGTACCTGTTATACTTACCACATCGCTTGTATATGGTTTTCCATCGCTACTTGTTCCTGTTCCGAATGTTTCTGAAGCTTGCAAGGTCTTCGAATCAGTTACAACAGCTGAAGTTAATCTATCATATTGTTTGCTTACAGGAACTGAAAGTCCACTCATAGTCAATGCTTTTGCTGTAACAGCATTTCCGCTAGCTGCCGAAGTTATGTTTACATTCGTTGCACCAGTTGCTGAAAGTACAATAGTTAGACCATTGTACGTACCAGCCACAGTGGCTGTACTAGCTAAACGAACATAAATATTTCCACTGGCACTACCTCCCGAATTGGCTAAAGTAGCAGTAGTTCCAAAAGTAGAGTTATCGCTTGATACTTCAAAGCCTGTTGGTGCTGTAGCTGTAATATCAGTAGTCAGACCACTTCCAGTTACAGGGAAACTTTGAGATGCTGAAGCTGTACCATAAATAGTTGTAAAGGCAGTAGCAGTAGCAGTTCCCGTGATTACACAACTGGTAATATCAGCAGTTAAACCTGCAGGTTGACTCAATGTATAGTTCCCGATTGCACTCCCTGTCAAAGAATAACCGCTAACGGTAACTGCAAGCCCTGTTCCTGTGGTTGATTGAGAAAAATCTGCTATATAGGTACCAGCAATTGCAACATTACTTGCATCAGCTAGAACGACTCCAACCAATGAAGGAGTTCCACTTAAAGTGGCAGTGGTATTACCATTGGCTATTTTGTTATTGGCAGTTAAACCTGAGATGGTTAAACCTTTAGCAGTAATGGTTGCCGAAGATGTACCTTGAATAGTCAGACTATAATTGGTATTATTCAAGCTTAAACCACTATAAGTAACAGTAGTTGCACTTGCCACATCTTTGCTGTTATAAGTTCCAACAGCAGTTCCAGTAAAACCTACCACATCGCCAGTATAAGGAATACCATCGCTTGTAGTTCCAACTCCAACCGCTTCGGCTGTTTGTAAAGCAGGAGTTCCACTCACTACTGCGGTTGTACCACCATCATACGCTCTGCTGGCTGGTACCGAAAGACCTGACATGGTCAATGCTTTTGTGGTAATGGTTGCCGATGAAGTACCTTGAATGGTTAGACTGTAATTAGTATTGTTCAAAGCCAATCCACTATAAGTAACAGTAGTAGCTCCAACATTTTTAGTATTATAAGTACCTAAAGGTGTTCCTGTAATACTAACCACATCACCAGTATAAGGTTTTCCATCACTACTTGTACCAGTTCCAATAGCTACGTCTGTTAGTAATGCTTTTGCATCCGTTACAACTGCCGTAGTTGAACCATCATATATTTTACTTGCTGGTACTGAAAGACCAGACATGGTTAATGCTTTTGGAGAAACTGTATTACCTGATGCAGCGGTAGTAATATATAATGTAGTTGCGTTAGTACTTGTCAAAGAAATTGTTTGACTATTATATGTACCTCCAACTACAGCATTTGCAGCTAAGCGAACATTTAATGTACCACTTGCAGTTCCAGCTGTTTGAGTAAATGTAGCCGTACCACCATAAGTACCTGCACCATTAGCTACCTGAAAACCTGTTGGTGCTGTAGCTATCAAATCAGCAGTTAAATTACTACCTGAAACAGAAAAACCTTGTGTTGAAGACGCTGTACCATAGGTATTAGTAAAAGTTGTTGCTGTTGCAGTACCTGTAATTGAAGGTCCTGCAGCTGAAATATAACCATTTACACTAAAATCAGCAGCTACTGAAGCTGTACCATCATAAAAAGCAAAAGTAGGGGTTCCAGAACCATTTGTATTGTAGGCGACTATTCTAAAGGTAACAGTTGTAGTTACGGGCACATTTTGAAGTGCCGAGATACTACTTAAATCTATTAAGCTATAATTATTGGCTCCGCCAGTTACAATAGTTAAATCTGTAATACTAGTAAAGTTGGTTCCATCTATGCTATATTGCCATTGCGCTTTTGAAGGTCCAGTAGTACTTGAATACAACTGACAAGCAGGTATATTATTAAATGATAATACATAATTTGATTTTGGTTTTATCGTAAAAGATAAATAAGCACCTGCAGTAACTGCTTCAGTTACAGTTGCAGCAGTAGTCCATCCTCCTCCACCCCATTCCCTAGCAAAAGCTGTTCCAGAAGTTGTTACTCCACTACCTCTTGTAAGTACACCAACTGTTACATTGGCATTGGCTGTTGCGGTTGGTGCAGCTCCAGTCATTGTAGTAGTAGAAATATCCCAACTTGCAAAAGGAACAGCAACTAAACTAACTACTATACTTGGGCTTGTACTTGCTGTTTTTGCTCCATCGGTTACATCTGTAGCAGTTATTGATGTAGAAGCAACTGTATTTAAAGTTACAGAAAAAGCTTTTGTTCCAGCTACCAGAGTTGCATTTGCGGGTAAAGTTGCAGCACCATCAGCAGATGTTATAGCAATATTATCTGTTGAACTAACGATATTCCAATTGGCATCAACAGCATTTACGGTTACTGATAAGGCTGTGCCAGTAGATTGACCAGTGGGTGTTCCTGTTTTACCAGTAGAAGAACCTGCAGCAGCAGTTTCTCCGGGAACTAATATTTGAAGTTTTGTAAATGCACCTGCACTTATAGTTGTAGAAGCTCCAGTATTTGCAGTCAATGTTGCTGCATTATCAGTTGCTGTTACAGTTTTACTTCCTGCAGTTTTGCAGGTTACACTAAATGTACCTGTTCCTGCCACCAATGCAGCATTTGCAGGTAAAACAGCATTAGCATCACTACTTGATATTACTATTGTACTTGTATTGCTTGTAACTATGTTCCAGTTTGCATCCACAGCATTTACGGTTACATTATAAGATGTACCAGCAGTTTGGGCAGTGGGAGTTCCAGTTTTACCAGTAGAAGTACCGGGTGCAGCAGTTTCACCAGGCATTAAAAGTTGAAGTTTAGATACAGCACCTACATTTATTGTTGTAGAAGCACCCGCACTAGCAGTTATAGCACCATTAGTTGAATTAGTAGCAGTCACCGTTTTGCTTCCTGCTGTTTTCAACGTAACTAGATACGTCTTTGTTCCACCAGATAAAGCTGCACTAGATGGTAATGCTGCATTCGCATCGTTACTCGTTATAGCTATAGTATTGGTATTTGTTACCAAATTCCAGTTTGCATCCACTGCATTTACAGTAACACTAAATTGTGTGCCGGCAGTTTGTGCATTAGGAGTACCTGTTTTTCCAGTAACTGTTCCAGGCGTAGCAGTTTCACCCGGCATTAAAAGTTGTAGTTTATTTATTGCTCCTGCACTTACAGATGTAGAAGTCCCTGTATTTACGGTAATAGGTGAGCCACTTTGATCGGTTGCTGTAACAGTTGCAGCAGCAGCAGTTTTAAATGTTACACTATAAGTACCAGTTCCAGCAGCTAAAGCAGCATTTGCAGGCAAAGTTGCATTGGCATCGCTACTTGTTATTGCTATTGTTCTGGTTGAACTTACCACATTCCAGTATTGGTCAGTACTATTTACGGTAGTATTAAATGCAGTACCTGCTACTTGTGCTGTTGGTGTTCCAGTTTTACCTGAAGTTGTATTTGCAGCGGCAGTTTCGCCCGGCATTAATAGCTGAAGTTTATTGGCAGCTCCAGCTCCGATAGGCTGAGATACAGTAGCATCCAAATAACCAGTGGCAGAAACAGTAATGGTTTGCGTTCCAGCCAATCTCAAAGCACCATTTACTGTACCTGAAGGTTTCAATGTAAGTGTGCCTGAAGTAATAGTATAATCCGTAGTGGCAGTTAAAGTGGTTAAACCATATCTAACCGTTGGTGTAACTCCTCGCCATGTTGCATCGTCTGTAAATGTGATATCAAAATTAGCATCTACAGTTGGTGAAATTGCAGCGGTAAGGGTTGGTGCGGTAAGTTCGCCAGCAGCTGTTGTAGCCTGATTGTTTGGATTCCCTGTTGCAGTACTGGTAAAGTAGTTAATTGTAGTTGCAGTTGGTGTAGTATTGTTATCCGAATTATATTCAAAAGATTGGATGTAATAAGTTGTACTTGCAACTAAATTTGTTAAGGAGACAGATGTCCCCGTACCATCATATATACAGTAATATCCTGAAGTTCCTAATTGAGTTCCTTTTGAGTTCCAATCTGCACTCGCAGAATATGCTACCCCATCGGTAGGATTTGTTATAGCACCTGAAGCAGCTTTCATAAAAACAGCTCGCCTGCCACCATTTCCACTTGTCCAATTCACAGTCATTGATGTTGTTGATACAGGTGAAAATGTAATTGCTGATGTTTGAGTTGTTGGCTCTGCAGTTTTTATAACAACATCATCTATATATAATGTACCTGCAGTTCTATAAAATTGAACTTGTATATTATCACTCGCATCATTAACAGTAGCTGTATATTGTGTAACGGTAGTATTTAAATTAAATGTAGATCCAACTTGAACAAAAGATCCACCATTTTTTGAGATTAAAACTTGTAGTGCACTACCCGAGCTTGAAGATCTCGAAGCATAAAAAGTAATAGTACTAATTCCACCTTTTGCAATTGTAGGAGATATGATATTTGAGCCTGTTGATGATTCCAACTGACAGCAATAAGTTCCGGTTTGCTTTCCAGTTGTTCCCCTTATAATTCTTGTTCCTGTCCAAGTTCCTGTTCCCAATGTTGCAGTACTTGTTGTATAACTAGTTGGCATACCTGTCTCAAAACTTTCAGAAAGTTGAATCTGCCCCCTCCCTTCCACACTCACAAGCAGCAGCGCAAAAACAACAGCAACAATTTTAAAACCTTTAAAACTAAAAAAACGATGGATACGAGAATTAACGGACGGAAAGAGGAGAGAATTTGTCATAAACTATAATCTTTGAGATAAAACCAGTGAAATAAAAACAATAAACCTTTCGGAGTGCGAATGATTTATTGTAACGGATACATATTAAAAAATAACAACCTATTAAAAAAACAATTGATAATCAGCGTACTACTTAAATTATTACGCAGTAGTGGAAATTAATGCCACAAATATATGAATAATTATTAGATTTTATGCAATAACCGCATTCATATATTGTATTCTTTTAACAAGAACTTTTCAACAACTTATTAGAACCTTGCGTAGAATGGCTTTTTGTAGCAAAAAATAAAGATTCAGATTACAAA
>JBAXAD010000072.1:0-15637 GCA_037142715.1 Paludibacter sp.
CCTTGATTATCAATTACTAAATTATTTGAGTTTTTACACAGTCTCTCCAAGTCGCGCCCCGACTTGGATGATTTTCGATTTATTACACTCCTAAACGCACCGAAGGCTTCACTTTTGGAGTGAAGCCTTCGGTAATCAAATTTAACCGCTGACAGGGTTGTTGCTGCTATTCGGGTTCCATATTGCGGTATTCTAAGGTAATTTGCATTGTATGCAAATCATATATTAAATACCAATATTAGGAAGCCTATGCAGATTGGTTTTCAAAATATGATTTCAAAACAGCTACTCTTAAAATCCCAGTCAATCCTTTCAAGGAATCTAAAGCATCTTCGTTGAGTGGACTGTCATCCAAAAACGTAAAAAATGCCTCTATCAAATTAATATCATTTCGTTTTCCAATTAAAAACATTTTTTCATTCAAAAAGTGGTACATTTCAAAATGAGTAACAGAATTTCGTCCTTCGAAAATAACGTCAACATCTGGTAAATACTCATTCAAAACCGCATCCTGATTCTGATTATATTTCTCCACATGATTCATCAATTTAATCAACGAACAGGTAGGATAAATTGGTGTGTATTCGGCAAGCATGATGGGGTATTTTCTAGATTCATCCTCTTTCAGAAGTTCCAGTTCCAGGAATGTAGTCAAAGAGGTAGAACCGATTTGTTTTTCCAACTCGATTAACTTTTTTGCTGCTTGCCTGTTGTCATTGCGCAACAGTACTAGAATGTCATCTATTAGCTGATGTTGTTTTGGGGTTATCACTACGTTTTCATCTACTCCAATAAATTCATTCGTATTTTCATCGGTCAATATTATGTCGAACTCTTTTTCCCATTGATCGATGTATTCAAACACTACATCCTCATCGCAAATTTCAGCGTATATTTCATCTGTATACTTAATTATTTTTACCATTTCCACTTCCGTCAAATTATCCATTCCTTTATCAATCAGTGAGGAAAATTCTTCCTTTAGCTCATCCAACATTAATCCAGAAAACTCAAAATCATCGTCATCATCAAAATCTTCATCACCCGCTTGAATTATGTAGGTAAAATTACCAACGCCTACCGATCTTTCCAACTGAGCGATGATTTGTTTCACTCTGGTTTCCGGATCAAAACCTGAGTTTACATACAATGGCTTTCCATCTTTGCCACCCACTTCTATATCTATCAGCTCTACATCATCGGTATCTTCCTCAAGCATAAAACGGGTTATAGAAGTATAATCCTTATAAGGCTTGAACCCAAGTTCTTCGGCATATTGTAGGCCTGCATATACGATATTGTGTGCCAATGTGTACGAAATATCCTCCAAAGGCAATCGACCTTCAAATTTTTCCAACAACTCGGCATATTCATCTGGATGGATGTTAAACCGATAAAAACTATCTTTTATGCCCAAGCAACCAAGGTCTACCAAATAAAAGCCTAAAGTGATGTTTCCATTGGCGTGACTACGTGCTATGAGCACTTGTGCCATACGCTCTTCTTCCCAGCTAACGTTTACCTTACATTCATAAATGGGTAAATTGCGGGCTTTCTGACGGATATAATTCTCTGGACTAAGAAGTTGAATTGGTTTTGATTTATTGCTTTTTGCCATACTTTGTTTTTTTGGCAAAAGTAATAAAATTATGCTGGAAAATGGTGGGGAAAATAGGGAACGTAAAGTTTATTAGGATTTTTTTGTGGTGGGAACACTTTTTACCGCTGTCAGGGTCTGCGACCGCTGACAGGGTTAGTGCATTATTTTTTGGAAGTTGATCGGGATGACAGAGCTCCGACTCTATCTAGGTGGAAAGAATTTCAATTCTTTCTGCATTATGAATTTGCCTTTTTTTTCAACCGCTGACATGATTAGAAATGTGTGTCTCAGGTAATTCGCATATAATGCGAATAGTAAATTTGCATTTCATGCAAATACGGATAAATTGCATGCAATTTATTAACTGAGATAGAGACGCACGTCGTGCGTCTCTATCTCGAAAACATTTCCGCCAATGATTCGCCTTGTGCCAATACACGGTCGGCCTCCATTTTTGCTAGGTCGGGCGGATAACCGTAGCGCATCAATATTTTCTTCACCGTCAGGCGCAATTTGGCTCGCACATCATCACGCTTGCTCCAATCCACGGTGGCATTTTTCCGTATCACGTCCACAATGGTGTGAATCAGTTCCTTCATTTTGTTGTCGTCCAGCATCTTCGTGGAGTCGTTTTCCCGCAGCACGCTATAAAAGGCATATTCCGCTGAAGTCAAACCCAGTTCTTCCGACTTGTGGTCTTCCAATCGCATCTCTTTGGCTATTTCCGAAAGTTCGTGCAGCACTTGCGCCGAGTCTATCTGATTGTTGTGATAGCGTTTCACCACCGATTCCAACATTTCGGAAAACCGTTTCTCTTGCGCTATTTTTTTTGTCTTGCGCACCCGTACTTCGTCGTTCAACAGTTTTTTCAGTAATTTAAACGCAACATTTTTCTGCTGCATGTTCTTAACTTCCAGCAAGAATTCGTCCGACAGAATACTTATCGAAGGGGTTTTTATCCCTGCCGCTTCAAAATGTCTTCGGCTGGACGGGCTAGGGGGCATTTCTTTCTTAGGAGTCGATAGATTGTTGCTCATGGCCCAAATACGGGAATAAAATTCCGATGAAACATATAAGGAAGAATCGTAACTCGATGTGTTGAGCTATTTATTTTTATTTACGCTAATCGAATCTGCTAATCTGTCTTTATAAGGAATAAATGTCTATCTATTTTGCTTTTATTGTAATTATTGATTTTGCTTTCAGCACTTTATCTTTAGCGGTCAATGAAAGTCTATAAATACTTTTGCCCCAAACATTGGAAAGCCTGCTGTCATCTAATGTTATTTCTTCAACTTTATAATTGAACATTGCTGGATTATAACTTAAAATCAATTTCTCCTTCTTGCCAGACAACTGTAATTCTCCTTTTGATAATTCTTGAACATTGCCCGCCACCAATAAATTTAGCGTATTATTTTCTATCAGCGAATCTAGTTGAAATTCATCGGCTATAGACAATCCCTTTTTGCGATCCAAGGTATAACTTCTGGTCCAATTTTTGCATTTTGCTGCCGTGGGATAGGCTTTGGCAATGTTTATGCTAAAAACAGCTTTGGATTGTTCGTTTTTGAACGTTACATCCGATGATTTGAATTTTGTGCCAAAAGATTGTTGAAAACTATTGATCATGGGCAAATTATGATAGGCAGATTGCATGGTCCAAATATCATATCGTTGGTTACTAAAGGTTTTGGCAGTATATGTACCCACGCCGGCATCTATCAAAATGGGATCATTGTTGTAATACAGCACAAAAGTACCCACGTCATTGTGGTTGTGACTTTCGTTATTGTAACCACCTTTAGCTGCAAAAAAGAAACCTTTGTTCGTCCCTTTTTCCGAACGAACACCTGCTACTTCTATGCCATCCAACCAAAAATAGTCAGGCTGATAGGCAGCTGCCTTGGCGTGTATCATTTCATCCCAAATCAAGTATTTCTGCAATGACATTTCCAAAGTGCCTCCCAAAATAGGCATTCCATTGATGTTTTGAGCCACATAAGCCCCAAAGTTTTTAAGGTTGTCATCGGCTATGGATTTTCCGTATCGGTAAATAATATCCGGAAGTCCTTTGTTGAAGGCAGATGCATCGGCAAAATTAATATAATAACCTTGTCCAATATGCGCCAACGCAATGTATTGTCCCATACGTTTAATCAATGTATTATCAAATATATTGACATTTTTCCCAGAAGCTCTATCCATCAATTCAAGGTATTCAAGCATTTTACCGGCAGCATGATCCCAGTAGGATGGACCTTCTTCGCAGCCGCCATCTGCTTTGTAGTAATTGATAAACTGATCGACAGAAGTCATGGTTTTGCGCATCAGTCTCACTTTCAAGTTATAATCATCGGAGGTGAGCAGTGCGGCAGTAAGCACGTTGAAGTTACACCATGGATTCCAGTTATTTACCATCACGCCAGGCTTTGTGGCTTGCCACCAAAAATCGTCACGAAGCAAATAGGGTTGAATGACCTTTTTATTAATTTCCAACTTAATGCGCTGACTGATAAGCGGCGAGGTTTTATTAAACTCTTTGTTGAAAAAATAATAAGTCCATGACATTAAATTGCCCATTTCGCCCACCACCAAATCTATGATTGGCTCGTTGACATCTGGCACGCCAGCTCCGGCTTTTTGAGAAGGTAAATGAGCAGAAATGCCCCAAAATGTTTGCTCGCACACCGACCATGACGCATCCATTATTGCATCAAGAAATCGACCCTTGCCTTCCATCAATTCACCCAAAACCAGGTTGCGAAAATGGTCCCTGCGGGTGTTGTAATAAGCTTCGTTATCGGTACGGTTGCCATTTCTTTTGTAAGCCAAAAAAGTTGTAAGAGGCACGGTACCAAATTGATACTTGCTACTTTTTTCGGCAGCAGCTATGCATTCTTTTTTTACTTCGCCGGGCATTGCATTCCAATATGCACGGTCGTTGTACGCAGCGTAAGGTTTGAAATCTTTGCTTAATAATTGTTCGTCAGCACTTTTGTTGGCAATGTTTTGCAGTAAATTTCGAGGTGCCTGAGCAAAAGTGTTATTTGATAAAATGATAATAACAAGAAGTAATAATTTTGAGACAAAGGCATTTGATACTTTCATATTCAGCTTGTTATGATTTGATAAATTACAGTTTATTGATTCTAGTTGAATTGTAAATGCCTAAATAGTAATTATTTAATTCTATTCCAACGTCTTCATTCCTTTGATACTTTGTGGCTTTGATTGTAAAATATCAAGCACTATCACTTTATTTCCCCCTTTCAATAAAAAGTTGGCCGGACAGAATAAACGTTGTTGTGGTCCTACTTTCCAATACCGACCAATATTATTCCCGTTTACCCACACTACGCCTTTTGCAAACGTGCTCATATCTAAATAAGTATCAGCTGGTTTGTCGAGGTTGAATTCTCCTTCGAAGAAAACACCATCATGGAGATGCTGTTGTTTCGACTGCAAAGATGCAATAAATTTTTGATGCATGGGCAATGAAAAGATTTCCCAATTCATCAAAGTCATTCCATTCAAACTTACACGGTCGGTAATACCTTTGCGGTCGATTAAGTATTGCGCAAAGTTAATCCTTCCCATGCCTTCTACCAAAATATCGAGTACCGGATTTTTTGCTTTTGTTTTGGGTAATTGAACTGTCCACTTTCCTCCATCGCGAAAAATGGTATCAACAAGCTGTCCATCAAGTAATACCAGTGCATAATCGTGCGGTTCGGTAATGGTCAGCGAGCCACTTTTATGACCTATCAGCGTGGTGCGATACAGTACAAACCCACTCGTCTGATTCAACATTTCCATTGGTAGCGGTTGTGGCGAAAGTATCGGTTTTGGCAATTCGTTCCAAACACTTGTGAGCGGACGAAGTTGAAATTCGGGAATTTCAATGGCTATAGGTGCTTTTGGGACTTCTGGAATTTTGTACGATACATATTTGCTAATTAATTTTCGCAATGCAAAATACTTTGGCGTAGGTTGTCCTTGTTCGTTGATTGGTGCATCGTAATCGTAACTCGTCAGGTCGGGTTGATATTGAGTAGGATTGAACGCATTGGCACCAGCCCAAAATCCAAAGTTTGTACCACCATGAATAACGTAAAAATTAATCGACCGTTTGTTTTCCAGCAAATATAGTACTTCTTTCAATAATGCTGTCGTGTCTGGTTTTGCAAATTTTTCCTTCCAATGCGTCAACCAACCAGGATAGGTTTCGCTACTGAAAATAGGTGTATTCAAATTCATCTTCAATGCCTCATCGTAATCGGCTTGTTTGGTGTCACTGTCCAAACCAATGGCACAGCCAGTCAAAGAACCTGCTTCGAGCATGTGTGGCGTAGGTCCATCTGCGGTATAAAACGGAACATTTATGCCATTTTGCACCCAGTAATTATGCAAAGTTTTCATATAAGTTCTGTCGTTTCCGTAACTTCCATATTCATTCTCAACCTGCACCATCAATATTGGGCCACCATTGGTACAAAGCAATGGTTTAATTTGTTTGCTAAGTACTGATACATAACGTTTAACAGCCACCATATAACGAGTATCCATACATCGTAATTTAATGTCGGGAATTTTGAGCAAATAGGAGGGGAGTCCACCCAAATCCCACTCGCCGCACACATAGGGTCCGGGACGAAGTAACACCCACATTCCTTCTTCCTGACAGATTTTTATAAACTGTGTAATATTGCGATTCTCAGTAGTAAAATCAAAAATACCTGGAGTAGATTCATGGTAATTCCAGAAAACATATACAGCTATTGTATTGCAGCCCATCGCTTTGGCCATTTGTATTCTGTTTCGCCAATATATATGTGGAATTCGTGCGGGATGCATTTCACCGCTTATCATTTGGAATGGTTTTTTATCCAATAAAAAGTCTGCTTTATCCAAAGAGAAAATATGTTTCTGAGAAAACGTGTTCAGATTGGCAAGAAATGCAAGAAAAATACATACGATTAATTTTTTCATTACTATGGATATTTAAAATTTAATGTTGTGAATCAATTTCCCGATAAGTTTTTATAACGCATCAAGGCCTCCAGAAAGTAATAATCGGCATAAATTAAGGGCACATCAATTTCTTCGCCATGCGGAAAACTTCCAACTGAATGTTTCAGTATGAAATTATTGTTATTACCTAGTTCACCTCGATAATTCTGGGCTAAATTATATAGCATAGTTTTAGCAGCCTTTTTGTAATTTTCTCTCTTATTTACTGTATATTGACTCAACTCAAAAAGTGCCGACGAGGTTATAGCAGCTGCCGATGCATCGCGCAAAGTAAGTGGATTTTGCCCATTATACTTCCAATCTGGTCTAAAGTTAAGGTCTTTTACATCAAAATCCCAATAAGGAATTAAGTCTTTGGGCAGATTTTTATTATTGAGATAGAAATCTGCTGCTGCCATTGCTGCTGCTAAGAATTTTGGATTTTTTGTTTCGCGGTAAACCATTGTAAATCCGTATATTGCCCATGCTTGTCCCCGCGCCCAGGTTGAAGCATCGGTGTATCCTTGCATGGTAGCTTGATTTCTGACAGCGCCAGTAATTGTGTCGTAATTTACTACATGATAGGTGCTGAAGTCTTTACGGAAATGATTTTTCAGCGTTGTTTCGGCATGTTTAATGGCAATATCCCTGTATTTAGGATTTCCGGATTCTTTTGAGGCAAAAAACAGCAATTCGAGGTTCATCATATTGTCAATTATTACAGGATAAAACCACTCCGCTTTGCCATTCCACGATTTGCGATAATTCCATGATTTTATGCAACCCGTGATGGGACTAAAACGCGATGAAAGCGACTCGGCCGATTGAATAAGAATGGCCTTGTAGCTAGGATTGTGTGTCAGTCTATAAGCATTGCCATAAGAACAATACATCATAAATCCAAGATCGTGGTGGTCTTTAAAATTTTTCAAAGGTTCCAATGATTCTGTCCATTTGATGGCATCTTGTTTGAAAGCTTCATTGTTATTAAATTCATACAAATACCACAGATTTCCGGAAAAAAAACCGCTGGTCCAATCGTACATGTTTGTTAATTTCAGTCTACCATCGTTTGATGTGGTTCTTGGAAAGCGTGTTACATCATTCGCAATTTTGAGCATTCCATTCGTTTGTGATTCGGCAAATTTGAAGTTCGATTCCACAAATTGAGTTTTTTGCGCTGTGCAACTCATGAATGCGAATGAAAAAACAAGCCATAAATATCCATTTCTCATATTATTCATCATTAATATATTTTTAATGATACAAATGTATTACTATTGCCTGAAACTGATAGTACTAAATTTTGTCTATTATAGGTACTAATAATCCGTTTTTATTGTTAGCTGATAATTAAATAGATACAATGAACAAAAATAACTGCTACGTACAGATTTGGCCTATTTGTGGAAAATATGATACAATAATTCAAAGTAAATAGACTATTTTTGTATTGATAAATCTATTATTCCATGAGAAAACAACTTGCTTTTTTGCTAATGCTTTGCGGTATTATGTGGCTTCAAGCCCAGGAAATTAATTTCGAACACCTTGGTGCCTCGCATGGACTATCTCAAATGTCGGTAATGTCTATTTACCAAGACGAAATTGGTTATATGTGGTTTGGTACTGGCGAAGGATTGAACCGTTACGATGGCAAGGATATTGAAGTTTTTCGTGCCAATGAAAATGATGAACTTGGTTTGACAAGCAATGTTATCAATCAAATTTGTGGTGACCAAAAAGGGCAATTATATATTCTTTCGGGCTATAAACATTTGGTTTCCTATGATATTACTAAGGATAAATTTACGTTGTTGAGTAACAAATGCCAAACCATTGCGCAAGGGAAAAAGAACCTTTGGTACACGGCCGAAAACAAGATTATTCAATATGATTTTGATAAGAAAACGCCCATAGATTATTTTATTGTAAAGGTAAATTACCCGGTAAAACGTATTTTTGAAGCCAGCAATGGCAAACTTTATATTGGTACGGAAGCGGGACTTTGTTTGTTGGACGAAAATAAGGTTTTCAACGTTATAATACCAAATTTTAGCATTACAGCTATCTACGAAGATTCGCGTAAGAATATTTGGGTTGGAACAATCGATAATGGCGTGTTTAAAATTAATAGAACTGGTCTAATTGATCATTATTCACAAGATGCAAATTCAAAATCATTTTTGTCAAGCAATATTATCCGCGATTTTTGCGAAGATAATTTTGGTCAGATTTGGATTGCCACCTTCACCGGATTGGATAAATTGACACCCGAAAATGGTGCGATTGTCAACTACAAAAACTACGGCGATAAACCTACCGATTTGTCGCACACCTCTATTTATGCACTTTACAAGGACAGACAAGGCACTATTTGGATTGGCACTTATTATGGTGGAATAAATTATTATAATCCCGAAGCCAATATTTACACCTATTATTACCCAAATCCGAATAATCCCAAAAATATCAATTTTCCAATAGTTGGCAAAATGGCCGAAGACAAATCGGGTAATTTGTGGATTTGCACCGAAGGTGGCGGGTTGAACTATTTTGATCGAAAAAACAAGACTTTTCAGGTTTTTAAATCGGGTGGGAGAAACAGTATTTCGCACAATAATTTGAAATGTATATGGTATAATCCTCAAAATGATAAGCTTTATATCGGTACACATCTAGGCGGTTTAAGTATTTACGATATAAAAACTAGGCAGTTCAAAGAAATTTCTACAAGTACCGCTCCACTTCTTCCCAATAATGTGATTGAAGCATTGTGCCCCTATAAAGGAAAATTAATTATTTTGACTCAAAAAGGAATTGTGTGGCTTGACCTTGCCACCGAAACAATTTTGCCTTTTGTGCTGGACAATAAAATGACGAAAGCATTTGGAAATCAGAATACTACATTGTTAATAGATTCAAAACAAAATCTTTGGGTGGCGCAAACGGACGGTGGCGTGAAATGTTATAACATGAATACTCGAAAACTGAACACATACACACATTCGTTTGAAAAACCGGGTTCGATAGGACGACAAGTAATTACACGAATTTACGAGAATAAACGTGGTCGGATTTTATTTGCTACCAGAGGGTCAGGGCTTTATGAGTTTTTGCCCGAAAATGGTGTTTTCATGCGATATTCGTCAGAAGAAAATAGCTTACTGTCAAACTTTATCTACGATATTACCGAAACCACCTATGGATATTTGGTTTTATTGACCAATAAAGGGGTAAATTTATTCGACACCGAAAGTAACAAATCCATTATTCTGGATAAAAATCGTGGGTTGCCCTTGGATATGATTAACTTTGGATGTGGTATTTATTCGACACGTAATGCTGAAATATTTGTTGGGGGAACAAACGGTATGGCCTCGTTTTTCGAAAATCAAATTAATCCTGCCCCGAAAGAGTACACGATGTTTTTTTCGGAATTGTATATTAACAATCAACTTATTAGACCATCGGATGCCTCTGAAATTATCGAGACTTCATTTCCTTTTGTTCGAAACTTGAAACTAAATTATACGCAAGCCAATATTGCTATCAAATTTGCTTCTTCCAACTATATCAAAGCCAATAACACCAGCTACGAGTATCGCCTCGAAGGGCTTGATGACAACTGGATTCCGGCTTCGGAGAAAACAATTCAATATAATAACCTAAGTCCAGGGAATTACGTACTGTACGTGCGTGAAGCTTTGGGAAAAAATGGTGCAGGCAACCCCAAGGAAATTGTACTAAACATTCGTGTAACTCCGCCTTTTTATGCATCTGTTTGGGCTTATATGTTCTATCTATTACTTATTGGTTTTAGTATTTGGCGAATAATTGCGTTCAATAAATCAAAAATCCTGTTGAAAACATCGCTTGATTTTGAAGTTCGGGAGAATGATAGGATAAAAGAGTTAAACCAAACCAAACTACAATTTTTTACGAATATCTCTCATGAGTTTCGTACACCTTTAACGCTGATTATCGGACAGATAGAATCAATGGCACAGATTGATAATATATCGCCAGTGATTTACGGCAAACTGGGAAAGGTATATAAAAATGCGTCGCACCTGCGTAATTTGATTACTGAATTGCTCGATTTTAGAAAACAAGAAAGAGATTTATTGGCATTAAAAGTTTCCAATCACGACATTGTAGAGTTTACGCGCAACATTTACCGTTCGTTTAATGATATGGCTTCGTCGAGAAAAATTGACTATAATTTTGTATCTCTCGAAAAAAACATACTGCTTTGGTATGATCCCATTCAACTGCAAAAGGTTTTTTATAACCTGATTTCCAATGCTTTCAAGTATACAAAAAACAATAGTTCAATAACAGTGAAAATTGAAAAGAAATCGAATGTAATAAGAATTAACGTAATAGATTCGGGTATGGGTATTCCTGCTGAAGAATTGTCTAAAGTGTTTGAACGTTTTTATCAAGCTAAAAATCAGAACGATAACTCATCAACATCGTTTAGCACAGGCGTTGGATTGGCACTTACCAAAGGAATTGTAGAATTGCACCACGGCACTATCGAAGCTGAAAAAAACGACGGCGCCGGTACTACTTTTCGGGTTACTTTATTGACCGGAAATGATCATTTTTCTGGCGAAGAAAAAGCACAAACGCCAGAAATGGACTTACATAATATACTTCAAACTGATTTTCCAGAAAAGCAGTTTTTTGATAACATTACCAATTCAAACCCAGAAGTTGAAAGCGGAAAATCAACCATATTGATTGTGGAAGACAATGAGGAAATGCTACAATTTCTGAGTGATATTTTTGCTCCTATTTATAATGTGGAAACTGCTGTAGATGGAATGGAAGGGCTTGAAAAAGTAAAAGAGCTTCAACCCGATATCGTTTTAAGCGATGTAATGATGCCTTTAATGAGTGGAAAAGAAATGTGTATGAAGCTAAAAACAAATTTTGAAACCTCACATATTCCAATAGTTTTACTTACTGCCGATTCGTCGGAGGAGCAAAATTTGGAAGGTCTAATGGTGGGAGCTGACGATTATATTACCAAACCATTCAATGTAAAGGCATTAATTAGCCGATGCAATAATTTGGTGCTGAGTAGAAAACGAATGCAGGATAAGTATTCAAAACAAACAGATACTACTTCAATTCCAATTGCAACCAACAAAATGGATCAAGAGTTGCTCAACCGAGCCACTCAAATTGTGACCAAACATATTGACGATGGTGATTTTGATGTGTCCATTTTTGCTAGCGAAATGGCCTTGGGAAGAAGTAAACTTTATCTGAAATTGAAAGGAATTACGGGAATGACTCCAAATGATTTCATTCTCAATATCCGTCTAAAAACTGCAGCTACAATGCTTACTACAGAAAATGATTTGAATATTTCGGATATTACTTATCGACTTGGTTTTAGCACACCGCGATATTTCAGCAAATGTTTCAAGGAATTATTTGGCATCTCACCACTTATTTATCGCAAGGCCAACAATCCTACCTTTACTCAAAAAGAAATTGAAGAGGAAGAAATTGAGGAATAATGAAAAAGGCTTTGACTTAAAAATCAAAGCCTTTTCGCATTTATTTAATCAGTTTTAGCGTTTCGCGCTTGTTGTTTGAAGAAACAACCACTACATAGATTCCCTTTTGCCATTCTGTTGTATTTATAATCAAATGACTTGAATTAGTATCTTCTGTATGAATATGCTTGCCAGTGATTGTGTACACTTTCACAAAAAAATCAGGTGTTGTGCTAACTATATGAGCATAATGTGAGTCGTCGAGATAAACAAAACAATTTTTATCGTCATTGATCGTGGAAACTCCCGAATGAATAGTTGGACGTACACAACGAATAGATCCATGATGACGTGTATTCCGGTTGGTATATGAAATCGCATCAGTCGAATTAGACAAAACCTTGTGATACCAAGCCGAATTTGGAACAAAGAAACTGGCTTTCAAACCGGGTTTGTCTGAGTCGTCATATTTAGCAGCATCTTTATTAAAGACACCTGCCGGTAATGCATTAAAACCCACTAATGCGGATTTTACAACATTTATCGAACCTGCACCTTTATTCCACAATCCGTCGGCCTGAAGGTCCTTATCACCTCCACATTTCATACATGGCACTAACTCTGAATCAGTAATTAAGTATTCGCTTTTTATACTCACAGCAAGTGCATCCCACATGGCAGTTGTAGGTGTAGTCCAACCCAACGGACACCATGAAGCATAAGCTGATGATGAAGCATTGGTAGGATACATTCTACCAAAAACGACACCGTCCGGATCATCACTTCCATATAAACCAATTGTATTGCTTGAAGATTCATTCAATCCATCAAAACCATCCCAGTCAAGATTTTGAATAAACCAATCATAGTTACCATATTTTTTATAAGCATATTTTTTATTATCGCGCGGGTCGGTAAATTCTCCACTTTTGGAACTGTAATCACAGTAATTTCGTACAGCTGCAACTCCATCTATAATAGTAACATCTGCCTCAGGTTTTGACGTTTGAATACCTAATAATGGTAATGGAATACATGCAGGTTTGTAATAAGGTGTTACTAAATGTAATTCATCATTACATGATGGTTTTAATAAATTTGAATCTGAAACTGCTTTATCTATAACAGATTGATCATAAGCACTTAACTTATATCCCCATTTGTAAAAATAATCACGTAAATCATAACCACTAATCTGGCAGGCTTTAAGTGCAAAAAATGCCCTACGTTCATCATCCGAACCTCCGGATACCTGTTCTTCACGCGTTATTCTGTGTAATCGCTGATAAAAAACATCTCCAAATATGATATGAAGTTGATCCAACAATAATAAACGACTCTCATTGACATTCCCAGCTACTGGTGCAATACTTTCGGTATTAAAATCACGGGTAGCATCGGGTAGTGAAAAATAATCTGTTTTAAGTTTTGTCCAAACACTTTGGGCGGATCGTATAAAACCACTTCCCTGAAAAAACCGTTGAACAGCCAGCGTGTAAATATTGACTGTAGTTTCTGTAAAAGTACCTGGTTTATATGCACCTTGTTGATGTTGATGACCTAATTCATGAGCCACACCCCAGCTATTACTCGCCAATGTTTCAGGTTTTAAAAGTCTGCTCAAAGCGGCATCGCCAAAATAGCCTGTTGCAAAGTCAGTTGCAAACATATAGCCCGATCCGGCTTCTACAAACAAATGCCGGATTCCGTTTGCCAAACGATGATGGAGTGGATTGGGATCATCATTCGAAAGTCCGCTGATTTTATCTTCGGCCAATAAAATATTACTTATTGTACCCATCCAGAAATCTTTATCTCCATTAAGTAAGTATTTAATAGCAGCAGCGCGTGATACTACTACATAAGTAAGTATTTAATAGCAGCAGCGCGTGATACTACTACAACCGCATCATCCGACGAGAAGATTACATCGGGTGTTTGATACAATTCCATCAAAGAAATAAATTCCGCTGGAGAAGTTACCCCGAAAATAAAATGTGGAGCTCTTATATGTTCACTGGCGGCACTGAAACTAACACGTGCTCTTCCGGTTGGATTATCAACATTGGACACATAACGAAGATAAACCATTCCACCCCCATGAATACCGGAAGATATTGTATTCAATCCTGCCACTAAACTTATTTCAGTTCTTGTATTTCCAGCTCTGGATGGTGTGCCAATTACTATTTTTGGTAATACATTGCCTTCTGAAGCTGTAATTACCTCTACATTGACTACTAATTGTTTGCCTAAAGGTAAATAAAAGCCTGTAACCTGATGATCAAATTTCTTTTGAACCTGTCTTAATCGTTGAATTTCCTTCTCGGTACTCACAATCTGAGTTACATCAATAGTATCAGGGTAAGATTTTGTTAGAAAAGCAGTTGAATTTGCAAAAGCAGAATTTGAGATTATACAGATGAACCCAATATAAAATGTTTTATAAGAAAATAGTTTTGTCATAAAATAAATAGATTTTAAAGTGATTTGTTTTTTAGTTCTAAATGTGAAACTATATTTGTCGAAACCTTATCTGTTTTAATTTGAATAATGCCATTTTGATTCGTTATATCAAAATACCAACCAGTAGAAACTTTCTCCAGATCTTCATGTGATTTCATTTTTTTGATTTTTCGACCATTGAAGGTTACTATATTTGGAGAAGAAGAGCTGTGTATTTCCATTAAATATGTTCTTTCTTTCAACCTTCCATTAAATTCTCCTTCAGCCTTATTAATTTTGAAATTTAAATCACCGTTTTCAGATACTGAAGATTCAAATTTAGTTGAGGCGTAGATTCCTTGCCGATGCTCACGCGTTAATCCATCATCTTCGTACATTGTAAAACTTGATTTTCCAGAAGGATAAACATGTAGAGTCAAGGTATCAGTGGGTCGTTCCCAATCGTACATCATTGGTTGATACATTGGTAAAATTGCTCCTGCACGCACAAACAAAGGTAATTTATCGAGCGGTGCAACGTAATTCATAAGCATATTTTTACCATTATAAGCTGTGCCATCCCAAAAGTCAAACCATTTTCCTTCGGGCAAATAAATACTGTCGCGTTTATCTTCGGGTTTGTAAACGGGTGCCACCAACAAATCTTTTCCGAGTAAAAATTCATATTTTGTGGCATCGCCATAAGTCATTGTGTCCGTCGGATATTCAAGTACCAGACCACGAACTGCAGGCACGCCCGTTTGATAAGCCTCGTTGCATAGTGTGTACATATAAGGGGTCAGTCGTTGTTTTAACTGTAAATATTTTCGATTAATACTGGTAAATGGTTCCCCAAATAGCCATGGTTGTTTGTCTTTAATCCCATTTTTATTGTTGCTCGCCCAGCCAGACATGGACATGAACACAGGTGTAAAACATTTCCATTGCAAATCGCGCACATAAGTAGAATCACTACCTCCGAAAATGCCATCCACATCGCCCGTTGCACAGTTTTGAGCCGAAAGTCCCGAGCCGATAACCGTGGGAATATGCCATCGGATAT
>JBAXAD010000073.1:0-15633 GCA_037142715.1 Paludibacter sp.
GTTTTATGTTAATGAAGTGTGCTTTACTAATTTAAACCCCTAATAAATTTATGACCTATATCGTAACATTTGAAATTGATAACCAAGTTAGGAAAGATGTTTTAAAAAATAAGTTGAAGGAATTTGAGGCCTGTTGTCCCATTCACGACAATGCATGGGCTGTTTACACCGAGAAGCAGGATTTTGATATCATCCAAGAACTTAAGGACACATTGATTAAGAAGGACAGAATTTTTGTGATGAAAACAGACCGAAATGCCAGTTGGATTAATCCTTATGGCGACGAACATGTGGAATGGATGATGAATAACTTGTAAAATTCGTAGAATGATAACGGCTGAATTTCGTGATTGAAATTCAGCCGTTATGCTTTTCCTACATTCAGTATTAGGAGACTATATTGTATTTGAAAATGTTTATTTTCTTATCGTACATTTAGAAATTTATGAAGTTGTATTGACATCTTCCATGCTGGATTATTTTTCACAAACTCTATGCAATAATTTATATTCTTCTCGTCAGGCTGAAACCTTTTTTTTTCTTCTCCAATAAATAGTGGGCTAACATAGTAATTATCAGCTGGTGGGAGTGAAGCAATGTCAGGTATTTCAAAACCTTCTCCAATAGGATAACGAAATTCATTTACCGACTTAAAATTCTTATTTAAAATCTCCTGGCTTACTTTGGGGCTGCAAGAAATGTATTCAATGTTTTCAGGAACTGGATTTGTACCATTGGTTTCAATACAATTGTAGTATTCAAAGAAAACATCCAGTATCTGATTGTTGAGTTGCAAAGTAGGTTCACCACCTGTCCAGATAATTATATTGTTCGGATAATCATTTGGCGATGAATGCTTTCTAACCTCAGTCAAGATTTCAGCGGCTGTCATTTCAGTTCCCACACTCCAATCGGTATCACAATACCAGCAGTTTTTATTGCAATTTGATAATCGAACAAACACGGCCGACCTTCCAGTATTACGACCTTCACCTTGTATGGAATGAAATATCTCAACTACTTTCAAAATTGCATTGGGAGTTGGATTACGCTTCATACCTGCAATTCGTTTTTGGAGTTTCGCTAATTTCTATTGCATGTAGCAATGGGAATTGTGGTTTGAAAAGATCATAAATGTGCTTGCTCATTTTCTCCACAGATGGCTGGAAATCAAAAACATCATTTAAATGTTTGTGGTCCAATGTTTCGTCTATCCAAACCGAAATTGGCTTAAGTTCCCCGTAATCTTGAACAAAACCAACCTGATTTAGCTCGCCTTTTAGAAAAACTCTTAATATGTAATTATGTCCATGCAAGCGTCCACAAGGATGCCCATCATACAATCCATGTAAAATGTGACTTGCTGAAAAATGAAATTCTTTACTAATTATATACATTCTTTGTCGTTAATTGTCTGCTTGAAATTTTTATTGTTGTTCAGTTCTTTCTCGAATATAAACCAAATTGAACAACAATTGTTCTTGAAGTTTTACTGACTTAGGAAAAAGGAATCCAAACAATTTGTTTTATAATACTCCAAAAGCATACCCTTCACTTTTCCAATATTCGATGGCTTGTGGCAACACACATAATACATTCTCTTTCGCTTTAATCGAATCGTGAAAAACAACAATTGAACCATTTCGAGCGTAACGTTTCACTGTTTTCATAATGGCTTCGGGAGACAATTGACGATTGTAATCGTGCGTTATCAAGTCCCACATAATGATTTGGTAATCAGGTGCCAGTACCTTTTTCTGCTTGAAAGTAATTCGTCCATATGGTGGTCGGAAAAGATTACTGTCGATATATTCTGCCGCTTTTTTTACATTCTCCACATATTCCTCAATCGAAACTTCAAAGCCTTTCAGATGATTGTAAGTGTGGTTTCCAGTTTTATGCCCACGTTTTAGAATTTCTGCGTACGTTTCGGGATGTTTCATTACATTCTCACCCACTGAAAAGAAAGTGGCTTTCACATCATAAGTATCCAGAATTTCTAGAACTTGTGGCGTTACTTCCGGCACAGGGCCATCGTCGAAGGTGAGGTAAATCACCTTCGACGATGGTTTTTTGCGCCATATTACATTTCCCCACAAGGGGCGTAGAAATCTTGGAAACTGAACGTTCATTTACATTTGTACTCTTTTGGAGTATTCCATGAAACTTGGTAAGTATTTGTCGGTAATTGTTTTTTGTTTGGCGCCGTCACAAATGCGCAACACTTGGTTCAGCACTGCCAAATTGTGTCCAATACGGTTGCTCACACTGTTGCGTTGCACGGTATTCAAATTCAAATACCATTTCAGATTTTCCACACAATCCTTGGCTACTGCATCCATAATGGCATTTCCTTGGGTTGGCTCACCAATTTTGTAGTAATAATCTGCCAACATGGTAGAAGTGTAATCGTGACGAACCGTATTGCCCGGAATTACTTTGTTACAATAATCCAACGCTTTTTTAGCCCTTGCAGTATCGCCTTTTTGCACCAAAGCGCCAATCAATTGGGCAAACATCATGCGGTGTGTGCGACACATACGCAAGATGTTTTCGTCCAAATATACTTTTGGTTTATCAATTCCACCGTATCTGAATTTGGTCATCATGTTGGTGTACATTTCATCCACGTTCACACCTTGACCTTGACCTTTTACACCTACTGGTAATATTTGTAAAGCCATACCTGTAAGTTCAAAATGGTCACTCAATCCCATATAATAGTCATCGCCAACAGTTACGGCAAAGTAAATTGGGCGTTTCCAGTTGTTAGTTTTCAGCAATTCAATAATCATTAACTCGCTTTTTGTCAATCGTCTATTGAGCTTAAAATCAATTTGTGGGATGATTTCTCCTGCTCTTTTCATTGGCAGAGTACCTGTTTTTACTACTTGTTGAGCATCAACAGGCAGATACAAATGATTGGTAGGGATAAATGATTCACCTTCTCTTTTTGTTTGTGGATCACCGCTTAGCACAAAATCAAAAGCCGATTTTACATCCAGTTTCGGCATCATCGAATCCACCCACATTACTTCGTTTTTACCGGCCGCAAAGTCTTTTGGCTGCCATGATATTGGAAGGGGTTTGGATTTATATGCGCCGCGTTTCATTTGTCCAATGTACCAATCGGTTTGCAGGTAACTGAGGTTACACACACGCACATCGGTACGGAAGCCTTCCACTTCCTGATTGTACCAAAGTGGGAAAGTATCGTTATCGCCATTTGAAAAAATAATGGCATTGGGTTTACAAGAAGCCAAATAATTGCCACCAAAATCTCTACAAGTATAACGTTCGCTGCGGTCGTGGTCGTCCCAGTTTTGTTGGGCCATAAGCGCTGGTACTCCCAAACAGCAGATGGTTACAATGATAGCGCTTGCAGTTTTTGGCACATATTTGTCGATGGCTTTGATAATTCCCAACACGCCCAATCCAATCCAAATTGCAAAGGCATAAAATGAACCCGAGTAAGCATAATCCCGTTCGCGCGGTTGGTAAGGCGTTTGATTGAGGTAAATAACAATGGCCAAACCAGTAAGGAAAAACAATAAGGTTACTATCCAGAATTCTTCAATTCCATTTTTGCCACTATAAATCAAAAAGAAAATACCAAATAGTCCTAATATAAGCGGCAACATGAAATAGACATTGTGCGCTTTATTTTCCTTCAATTCGGATGGCAGATTTGTTTGGTCGCCTACCAACATATTGTCGATAAATCCGATACCGGTAATCCAGTTTCCACGGTCAATTTCACCATAACCTTGTATGTCATTTTGGCGACCACTAAAGTTCCACATAAAATATCGCCAGTACATAAAGTTTACTTGGTATGAGAAGAAGAATTGCATATTCTCACCAAAAGTAGGTTTTACATCGCTTTTTTGTTGTCCGCAATATTCATAATTTATCGTTTCGCCCACAATATTTCCCCATGATTTATAGGCTTCAATGTGCGATGGAGTGGTGCTGTACATACGTGGGAAGAACATATCAAAACGTTCGTCCATCACATAATCGGTTTTGTAACCAGTAATTACGTATTCGTCTTTTTCCGAAGGAGATGATTTTGCTTTTGGACTATAAGATGGCGCCCCTTTGGTTTGTTCCGGCACACACATATTGCCTTCCACACGAAGTTTCACGGGTGCATTATACGAAGATCCCATCAATAAAGGACGGTCACCATATTGCTCACGATTCAAATAATATTTCAACGAAAACACATTGTCCGGCGAGTTTTGATCCATTGGCGGTTTGGCAGCCGAACGAATCACTATTGTAGCATAAGATGAATATCCAATAACCAGCACCGTCACCATCAATAATATGGTATTGATCCAACGGGCATTAATGCTTTCTTTCTTCCAATAAAAGAATCCAGCCATGGCTGCAATAATAATTATACCAAGTATGATGTGTGCTCCAAAAAATGGAATTCCAACAATAGTAATGGCCAAAATAAAGGATATAACCATTCGTAGCGTGCTTTTATTGATGTACGATTCGTAAATTGCCCATGATAAAATGGCGATGGTCAACAGAATATACACATACAAACCAGTATTGTAGGCAAATCCCATCGTGTTTACAAACAACAACTCGAACCAACTTGCCACTTCCACAAAACCAGGAATAATGCCGTACAATACAGCTCCCAGAATAACCATCGAAACCACCAAAGCACTAATCACTCCTTTTGTAGAAGACTTGTAATTTTTTAAATAATAAACAAATACCAAGGCCGGAATGGCCAACAAGTTCAGTAAGTGGACTCCAATGGAGATACCCATCAGGTAGGCAATAAGTATCAACCAACGGTCGGACCCGGGTTGGTCAGACACATCTTCCCATTTGAGAATGAGCCAAACAACGATGGCCGTAAAGAAGGATGAAAATGCATATACTTCGCCTTCGACAGCCGAAAACCAGAATGAATCGGAAAATGTATAGGCCAATGCGCCCACCATACCAGCACCCAAAATGGCAATAATATTACCTGTGCTAAAATCTGCTTCCGATTTCACAATTACTTTGCGGGCAATGTGTGTGATGGTCCAAAACAAAAACAAGATGGTGAATGCGCTCAATAATGCCGACAAAGTGTTGACCATAATGGCTACTTTGGTAGTGTCGTGAGCAAACATGGTAAAAATACGACCCATTAACATGAAAAACGGTGCTCCTGGTGGGTGACCAACATCCATTTTAAAGGCAGTTGAAATAAACTCCCCGCAATCCCAAAAGCTGGCAGTGGGCTCCATGGTAAGCAAATACGTGGCAGCGGCAATTGCAAAAGCCACCCAAGCAAAAATGTTGTTCAGTAATTTGAATCGTTTCATGTTGAATTAATATTGTTGTTTCGTGTTTCGCGTTTTTTTTCAAAAAGTGTCCAAAGATACAAAGAAATTTCAGTTTGCTAGATTTGTGAATTTTATTTTAGATTAAATTAGAAATTTCTAGCCCAAAGATTACATTATCAGTAGATTTTTATAGTTTTATCGGTACTATTTATGCAGTTTTTGGGGATGAATTATAGCAAGGAAGTGGGTACTTGAAAATTATTTCTCAAAATTTGATTATAGCACTTTTATCATTGAGAATATTTATTTCTGGATGATAGCCCACCATTTCCTTAAACAAAGTAAGGTCTTTAAGGAACAATGCATAAGATAAAAAAAGCCCTGCATCTAGCAGGGCTTTCATCATTCATAAATATCTTTTCTGTGTCCCAAAGCTATAATATCAATAATCAATTCGGAGTCAAAAATATCATATATAATTCGGTAATTGCCCACTCTTATTCGGCATCCGTCTCTACCTTTAAGCTTTTTAAATCCTGCCGGTCTTGGATTGTTTTCTAAATCGGTTATCGCATTTAAAATTGGTTCGGCAATATGATCAGAGAGTTTGTCCAATTGCTTTTGCGCTTTTTTAGACAATACAACAATGTAATTAGACATTTTTTTGCTTTCTGTTTTTTAAATAATCAGAAAATAAAATTCGGTCTCCATCGTCTTCCTTTTTTGCCTCGTCGTATAGGCGAATATCTTCCAATTCCTCCAAGTTTTCAAGCATAATATTAAACTCTTCGGTGGGTAGTATTACGAAAGATTTCTTGCCATTGGCATCTTTTATGTATTGTGGATGTACGGAAATCATAATATGGGTTGTTTTTAATGGTTATTATTTGGGGTTTAAAATGTCATTTAAAATTATTCAAATGAAAGTCAAATAATTATTGTACAAAACTAATCAAAAGTAAACGGTTTGCAAAAAGTTTTTATTTTTATTTCAATAATATCAATCTTTCAAATAATACAGAACTTCCAATTCGAAGCAATAAATTTCTAAATTATGGCAATTTCTTTCATATTGAAATGAAAAAAGAAGAATTAGAAAGGAAACAATCCCATTTCAAATATAGCCATGAAAATAAAGCAATCATATATTTAAATATCTCTTATCCAAAAGTATGCAGTCAGTTGTCGTTGTAGATATTTATCCCTATATTTGTGAAATTATTCCTCACTAATTGTCCATTTATGGAATCAATTTCCTCATTTGCCGAACTAACTGCTCACCTTACCAGCGTGAATTGCCGCAAGCGGTTGTCGGTGGCCAATGCTGTTGATTCGCACACTTTGGATGCGGTTTTGAGGGCGGTTGATTTGGGAATTGTGGAAGCTTTTCTGATTGGTGACGTGGCAGCCATCGAATCTCCGCACCTTTTCGAACGTAATCCTTCACCGCACATTCACATTATTGATATTCCTGATGTGTTGGAAGCAACTTTGGAGGCAGTGCGCATGGTAAAGTCGGGCGAAGCTGATATTTTGATGAAAGGTTTAGTGAATACCGATGTGCTTTTAAGGGCCATTCTAGACAAAGAAAAAGGACTACTACCCGCTGGAAATATCCTCACATTTAATGCTGCATTGGAAATACCCACTTATCATAAATTGATTTTCTTTTCCGATCCTGTGGTAATTCCTTCACCAAACTTGGTGCAACGCACCGCTATGATACGATATGCAATAGCGTCGGCGTATAAATTTGGTATCAAAAAACCAAAAGTTGCGTTGATTCATGCCACCGAAATTGCCAATCCGAAAATTCATTACATGCAGGATTATCTGGATATTATGCAAGAGTGGCGCGATGGAATGTTTGGCGATGTGATAATGGATGGCCCACTGGATATATTTCTGGCATTGGATACTGAGCGTGGAAGCATCAAAAATGTGCCAACGCCGGTATTGGGCGATGCTGATATTCTTATTTTTCCAAACTTTGAAAGTGCCAATTGTTTTTACAAAGGCGTATCACTTTTTGCACATGCCGAAATGGCTGGATTGCTGCAAGGAACCGAAAAGCCGGTAGTGCTTACTTCCCGCAGCGAAAGTGTGGAGTCAAAGTTTTATAGCATTGCTATGGCGTGTGTGGTCAGTTAAAGAAGAACCCCTAACCCCTAAAGGGGAACTAAGCAAGTGTTGATTTCTCTATTTTTTTTCTTGTTTTTTTGATATATCGGTTGTGAATAACCAAAAGTAATATTTTTTTCTCCCCTTTAGGGGTCGGGGCTCTTTATGGGTTCACTATCTTCTTCGCACAATGTTCCGCTGCTCCCGGCTCACCAAGTTCTTCTTTTATTTTTGCATATTCGTTCAGCATTGTTTGACGATATTCCTTGTCATTTAGTATCTTATCCAATTCAGTTGCAACGTTCGCAACAGTGAATAAATGGGCAATAAGTTCCTTTACTACCTCTTTTTGCGCTATCAGATTTACCAACGAAAAGAACTTTACTTTGAACAATATATCTTTGAATATATTGACAACGCGTCCAAAGTAAATGTTGTAAACCACCACTTGAGGCGTACCCACAATTGCAGTTTCCAAGGTTGCCGTTCCCGAATTTACAATTGCAGCACGTGATTGTTGAAGCAGTTCGTAGGTTTGACCAAAAACAATGTGAACATCATTGTGCTTCAAAAATGAGTTGTAGAAATCGGCGTCAATTCCTGGCGCTCCAGCAATGATGGTTTGATATTGCGGAAAACGTTTTGCTGCTTCCAACATACGCGGTAGACAAGTGGATATTTCCTGCTTTCTGCTTCCTGCCAACAGTGCAATCATCGGTTTTTTTGATAACTTATTAATGGAACAAAATTCGTCGAAAGTCTGGTCTTGATTTGGGCGCAAACAAACCGAATCGATGCTCGGATTGCCCACATATTCAACCTTATAATTGTGCTTGGCATAAAAAGCGGTTTCGAAAGGGAAAATTGTAAACATCCTGTCCACATAAAGTTTTATTTCTTTGATGCGGTATTCTTTCCAAGCCCAAAGCTTAGGCGAAATGTAGTAGTAAATAGGAATGTTAAGGGTTTCTTTGGCAAAGCGCGCCATACGAAGATTGAAGCTCGGATAATCCACAAGTATCAATAGGTCAGGCTTGAAATTCGTGATGGCTTGCTTGCAATCCGACATATTTTTGAGGACAGTTCGTGCATTTTTCAATACGCCCCAAATGCCCATAAACGCCATTTTGCGATAATGCTTTATCATTTTTCCGCCTTGGGCTTGCATTAAATCACCACCCAAAAAGCAAAATTCAGCACTAGCATCCTTTTTTTTTAATTCGCGCATCAAATTCGACGCATGTAAATCGCCTGAAGCCTCACCGGCAATAATAAAGTATTTCATGACCCCTAAGTCCGTCAGCTGACGGAGAATTAAGTTAGTATTGATTATTTAATTATTTATGAATGAAAATAAACATGTCGAATTTACTTGCATAGTTCCCCTTTAGGGGCTAGGGGTAGTATTGTTGTAATCAATTTACCAACTTTTTCCAAATAATGAACATCCATTTCGTCAAGTACATCATATTGCTCGCTGTCCACATCCAATACGCCAACCACATTTTGTTTTTTGTCGAATATGGGTATTACAATTTCTGAAACAGAAAGGCTGCTGCATGAAATATGTCCTGCAAAATCATTAATATCAGGTACTAACAGGCTTTTTTGTTCTTTCCATGCTGTACCACAAACCCCTTTTCCGAAACCAATGCGTGTACATGCAATTGGCCCCTGAAAAGGTCCTAGCACCAGTTCGCTATTTTTTACCCAATAAAATCCAACCCACCACCAACCAAAAGTTTGGTGCAAGGCGGCTGATATATTTGCAAGATTTGCTATTAAATCAGTTTCTCCGTCAATTAATGCTACTAATTGAGGCAACAATGATTCATATTTATCTTTTTTATTCGCCTGAATGTTTATAAATAACTCCCCACTCATTTATTTTTATTTTGATTTTGAAGTGCAAAAATACACTATTTATTCTACGTTTTCTATGATAATCTACAGTTTTAAATACTGTGAGTTCAACAAATCTAATTTTATAAATTTAGTTTTCAGAAATGTGGTAAATAATTTCGTTAATTGATTAATTTTACTTTCCTTTGCAGTCCCAATATTTACTCAAAAAAAATACATTTTTAATTTCATTAAATTAATTCATTCATTAAAAAAATAAATATGAAAAAGAATCTTTTCAGATTGATTTCGTTAAGTATTTTGCTCTTTTTGGCAGGAAATGTTTTGTCGCAGCAGGCTCCAACACTTCCAATTGACCCTAAAGTGCGGTATGGAAAGTTGGACAACGGATTGACATATTATATACGTGCCAATCAACAACCTAAACAGCGTGCAGAGTTTTTTATTGCCCAAAATGTGGGGTCAATTCTTGAGAATGACAATCAAAATGGTCTGGCGCACTTCTTGGAGCACATGGCTTTTAATGGTACTAAAAATTATCCTGACAAAGGAATTATCAATTATTTTGAAACAATCGGTGTGAAGTTTGGAGCTAATATTAATGCTTACACTTCGTTGGACGAAACCGTTTATAATCTTTCGGATGTGCCCACATACAGAGAAGGAATTATTGATAGTGCCTTGTTGGTTTTGCACGATTGGTCAAGTTTTATTACACTCAAAAGTGAAGAAATTGATGCTGAGCGTGGTGTTATTCGCGAAGAATGGCGTACTGGTGCAGGTGCTGATAGGAGAATGTGGAAGGAATCGAATAAATTGAAATATCCGGGATCGCAATATGCCAAACGCGATGTGATTGGAGATACGGCTATTATCAACAATTTTAATCATCAGGCCATTCGTGATTTTTATAAAAAATGGTATCGTCCAGATTTACAGTCTATTTTGATTGTAGGCGATGTGGATGTGGACAAAGTAGAAGCAAAAATAAAATCGATGTTTGCTGATATTTCCAAAAAGTCAAATGCAGGTGAACGACCAATCTATCCAATTCTTGACAATGCAGCACCAATTGTTTCGGTGGTTAAAGACCCAGAAGCACGCATGACACGCATCGAATTGGAATACAAACATGAGGTGTTGCCCACTGAAGTGAAATTGTCAATTAACGGTTACTATTTAAGTGTTGCCAATTCGCTCATTTCTACCATGATTGGAAATCGTTTTGATGAAATAACTCAACAAGCCGATGCGCCATTTGTGGCTGGATATGCTAATTATGGAGAATTGGTGAAATCAAAAGATGCTTTCCAAATGTTGGCCATTCCCAAAGAAGGACTTGAGTTGGAAGGTTTAAATGCTTTGTTGCTTGAAGCAGAAAAAATCAAACGTTTTGGTTTTACGAACTCTGAATTGGAACGAGCTAAAATAGGTTTTTTGAAGCAAATTGAGACTGCTTACAAAGAACGCGATAACCAAAAGAATCATGATTTGGTAAGAGAATATGTACGAAATTTCTTGACACACGAACCAATTCCAGGCATAGAATGGGAGTTTCAAACAACTCAGGCGTTGGTTCCTCAGTTGACTTTGGCTATGATTAATGAAATGGCTAAGTCATATGTGACGGATAGTAACTTGATTGTTTCAATTATGGCACCTGAGAAAGTTGCCGTGAAAATTCCGTCCAAAGAACAAATTCTTGCAGCCGTTGCAGGTGCTAAAAAAGCAGAATTGACCGCTAAAGCAGAAGAAAATTTGAATAAACCATTATTGAAACAAACTCCAAAAGCTGGTAAAATTGCTAAAACAACCGAAAATAAGATGCTGGGAACTACTGAATGGACACTGAGTAATGGTGTGAAAGTGATTGTTAAATCTACTAAATTTAAGCAAGATGAAATATTGATGTCTGCTTATAGCGAAGGTGGTCTATCTAAAGTCAGCAATGTGGCCGACCTACCTTCAGCTACATTGGCAGCGGCAATTATGAGTAATAATGGATTAGGAGAATACTCGCAAGTAGAATTGAATAAGATACTTACGGGTAAAATAGCTTCTGTTTCACCAACGATTGAAGGATATGAAGAAGGATTTTCCGGGAATTCTTCTGTTTCAGATTTTGAAACTATGATGCAGTTGATTTACCTACATTTTACCGCTGTAAGAAAAGATGACAATGCTTATAAAGCGATGATGAATATGTATCGTGCCAGTTTGGCAAATACTGCTAAAGACCCACGAAAGGCATTTTCTGATAGTATTAGTATGACAACGACCAATCACAATAATCGTACGGTATTGATGGATTTAAGTACTTTGGACTTGGTTAATCAAGACAAAGCCTTGGCCATTTACAAAAATCGTTTTGCTACACCTGCCGATTTTACATTTATTTTTGTCGGTAATATCGATCCAAAGAACGAAGCTACTCAGAAAGCAATTTGTACTTATTTGGGAGGTTTAAAATCGAACAAATTGACTGAGAAATTTACAGACAATAATATTAGAACGCCAAAAGGTAAAGTTGAAAATGAATTCACCAAAGAAATGAAGGTGAAAAAAGCATCGAACTTCATTTTGTACAGTGCTTCAATGCCGTATAATATGACTAATCGCACAGCTTTAACTGCCATTGGGAGTATTTTGAACATACGTTATTTGGAAAGTATTCGCGAAAAAGAAGGCGGTTCGTATGGTGTAGGTGTACGAGGAAGCATGAATAATACCCCAGTTGACGAGGCAACTTTGATGATGAAATTTGACACCGATCCATTGAAACATGAAAAATTGATGAAAATCATTTATTCAGAAGTAGCAGAAATTGTAGCCAATGGCCCACGTGTTGACGATTTGCAAAAGGTAAAAGAAAATATGCTGAAAAAATATACTGAAGATGTCGAAGAAAATGGTTGGTGGCAGAACGCCGTAGAACGATATTATCACGATAAATTGAACTTGGTTGCCGATTACAAAGCGTCTGTGGAGGCCTTAACACCGCAATCTATTCAAACAACATTGAAGAATATTGTATCGCAAGGCAATGTAATTGAGGTTGTCATGAAACCTGCAGAATGAATTTTTGATAAATAAGATTTCAAGGAACATTTCAATTGAGGTGTTCCTTTTTTTATTGTGAATGGTTGGTGATAGTTGTTGAATGTAATTATTCACTTCTCATATACTTTTTGAAATTATTGCGTACTTTTGTATGCAATTAAAACACAAATATGCAATCAGAATTACGAATTACCGATGACGGCTCTCACACACTATTCGTGCCTACGATTGACGAATGTTATCATTCTACGCATGGAGCGGTGCAGGAGTCGCGACATATTTTTATCGAAGCCGCTTTAAAACAATGTGCTAAATCAGAAATTAGAGTGTTGGAAATTGGTTTTGGAACGGGTTTGAATGCATTTTTGACCTTGGTGGAGGCGGAGCGAAGTAGGAAACAAATTCATTATACCTCACTCGAAAAGTATCCAGTAACTGTTTATAAAGCATTGTTGCTCAATTATCCAGAGGAAATCGATTCAAAATTTAGAGCTGTTTTTGAAAGAATGCATACTTCGCCTTGGAACGAGAAAGTTCAAATAAACGATAATTTTTCACTGACCAAAATAGAAACTGATTTCACGCAGTATGAATTTTCAGAAATGTACGATGTTGTTTACTTCGATGCTTTTTCTCCAGAAAAGCAACCCGAAATGTGGACAGAAGAACGTTTCAAAACATTATTTTTGCATTGCAATAATGGAGCTATATTGACTACTTATTGTGCCAAAGGAGTAGTGCGTAGGGCCTTGCAATCAGCAGGTTTTCAAGTAGAAAGATTGGCTGGACCTCCTGGGAAAAGGGAGATTCTAAGAGGTTTGAAAATTTGAAGATTTGAAGATTTGAAACCACAACGTGGTTAAACCTGCCTACCGGAGATAGGTGTGATTAGCCATGTATTAAATGCACGGTCTTAAAAATGCATGGTTTAAGAGTAAGAACTAAAATAACATCCTTATAAAATATGGAACATTTCAAAAAATATTACGCATTTTACGTCCCTCACATTATATTCGTAATCACCCTTATCGTTTTGATTTTGATTAATGAGAAAGCCGATTTGCATCTTTGGCTTACTTCGTTTAATTCTCCGAGTGCAGATGTTTTTTTTAGAGTTTATACCAATGTGGGTGGTTCATTGCCCTATTTTATAGCTGGAATTTTACTTTTTTATCGCTATCGATTAGCAGCTTTTGTTTTAATTACACAGATTGCTAGTGGTTTATTTTCAGTATTTGTAAAACAAACTTGGGATGAACCACGCCCGATGAAGTATTTTGCTGATAATTACCCTAGTATTCATCTTCATGAAGTGGCAGGTGTTCATTTATACTCCTTTCACAGTTTTCCTTCGGGACACACCATCACTGCTTTTACTTTCTTTTTGGCACTTTCATTTTTCACCAAACGTCCTTATTTGCATTTCTTGTATTTTATTTTGGCTGTTTTGGTAGGTTATTCACGTATATATTTGTCTCAGCATTTTGCAATAGATGTTTTATTTGGCTCACTAATTGGCGTGGCAGTAACGGTTTCATGGCAAAATTATTTCAAAACACTACCAATGAAATGGGCAGATGGCTCATTACGAGATGTTTTTTCAAGAAAAAAGGGTTGAAGGCATTGTATATCAAAATTAAAAAACTATCTTTGCACCCTCAAAATATAAACAAAATAATATGTATTTAACAGCTGAAATTAAGCAAGAAATCTTCGGTAAACACGGAAAGTCTAACACTGATACTGGCTCATCTGAAGGCCAAATAGCATTGTTTTCATACCGTATCAACCATTTAACTTCACATTTGAAGATAAACAAAAAAGATTATAGTACAGAACGCGCTCTTGTAATTTTGGTAGGAAAACGTCGTCGTCTTCTCAATTATTTGAAAGACACCGAAATTAATCGCTACCGTGCAATTATCAAAGAGTTGGGTATCAGAAAGTAAATCTGGCTTTCAAAAACTTTAAGAGGCGTTTCAAATTTAGTTTTGAAATGCCTCTTTTTAATTTACGAACCACATTAGGGCCAATAGAAAATATAAATACTTTGTTATTAGCATTTTAGTATGAATTCAATTTACAATATTGGTATTTATTTATATCAGATAGCTATATATATTGCTTCTTTTTTCGATGAAAAAGCAAACAAACTCAGATTTGGGCAACAACAGGTCTTTGCTGAGTTGAAACAGAAAATTGTTCCAAATACTAATTATATTTGGTTTCATGCTGCTTCGTTGGGTGAGTTTGAGCAAGGTAGACCCGTTATTGAAAAATTGAAACTTGAGCAACCTGACACCAAAATACTACTCACTTTCTTTTCGCCTTCGGGCTATGAAGTCCGCAAAAATTATGCTGGCGCCGAAATTGTTTGTTACTTACCTTTGGACACACCAAGCAATGCCAAACGATTTGTAAAGTTGGTAAAACCTTCGAAAGCGATTTTTGTAAAATACGAGTTCTGGCCAAATTATTTATTGGCACTTCAAGCTGCAAACGTTCCTGTTTATTCTATTTCAGCTATTTTTCGTCCTCAGCAAGTATTTTTTAAATGGTATGGAAAATGGTATCGAGATTTGTTGAGCACTTTCAAACATATTTTCGTTCAAGATGTTCCTTCATTACAATTGCTTGCTAAACATGGAATTACGGAAGCTTCCATTGCTGGTGATACGCGTTTCGACCGTGTTTACGATTTGTTTAAGCAGGCCAAAGAATTACCAATTATTGAAGAATTCAGTAAGGGAGCACAAGTATTGGTGGCTGGTAGTAGTTGGGGTAAAGATGAAGAATTATTGGTGCAATATATCAAATTACATCCCGATATAAAGTTGATTTTGGTGCCTCACGAAATTCATCTTGGGCACATTGCTGAAATCTCAAAACTGCTGAATGGTAATTTTGTTCGGTATTCTGATGCTAACTCCGAGAATTTGAAATCAGCAAATTGTTTGGTTGTGGATGTTATTGGTGTCCTTTCGTCCATTTACCGTTATGCCAACGTGGCATACATTGGCGGTGGTTTTGGTGTTGGTATTCACAATACCTTGGAAGCAGCTGTTTATGGTGTTCCAGTGGTTTTTGGTCCTAATTATCAGAAATTTCGGGAAGCAAGGGAGTTGATTGCAATTGGTGGAGCTTTTTCGATAACGAATTTCGTAATTCTGGAAGCCCAACTCGAACTACTTTTTAAAAGCAATGAAGCAGGAAAAAAAGCTGGGGAGTACGTGAAGAATAACACAGGCGCAACCAAACTTATTTGTAAAATATTAAACTAATA
>JBAXAD010000074.1:0-15567 GCA_037142715.1 Paludibacter sp.
TATTATACGGCACTATTGCCGCTTAAATGCTAATTATTTTTTACCGAACTATTGTCAAAAGAAAATGAAAACAATTGGTATCGCAATAAAAATATTCCTGATTTTTACTATCCTTACCGGGTTACTATATCCGCTATTAGTTACGGGAATTGCACAAATTGTGTTTCCACATCAAGCCAATGGCAGTTTGATATTGAAAGACAACAGAATAATAGGAAGTGAATTAATCGGGCAGCTTACCGACAGCACTATTTATTTCAGTTCACGTCCTTCGGCAATTGGAAATCATCCAATTCCTTCGGGTGGGAGTAATTACGGCTTAACCAATGCGAAACTAAAAGCTCAAGTTATTGAACGAAAAAATAAATTTATAGCTTTCAATCAACTTGATAAAAATGCAGAAGTTCCGTCCGAAATGCTTTTCGCTTCGGCAAGTGGCCTCGATCCTCATATTTCGCCAAAAGCTGCTGATTTACAAATCAATCGGATTGCAAATGCACGGAATTTCAGCAACGTTCAAAAACAAAAGTTGAAAGCACTTGTTGAAAAGATGAGTGAAGCACCTCAGCTGACTTGCTTGGGTGAAAGCAGGGTGAATGTATTATTGATAAATATTGAATTGGATAAAGTAAAATAATTTGTTTTTACACAGTAAATTAAATAGGTTCAAGTAAAAAACTAAAAATAGCACGTAAAAGTAAAAAGCAAGCACGTTTAGGTATAAAGCAAGCACGTTTTGGTATAAAACAAGCACGTTTAGGTATAAAGCAAGCACGTTTTGATATAAAACAAGCACGTTTAAGTATAAAACAAGCACGATTAGGAACAAAACAAGCACGTTTTGGTATAAAACAAGCACGTTTAGGAACAAAACAAGCACGTTTTGGTATAAAACAAGCACGTTTTGGTATAAAACAAGCACGATTAGGAATAAAACAAGCATGTTTAGAAATAAAACAAGCATGTTTAGAACAAAAACAAGCCTAAAATGAGCGATTTCGAAATTGACAGACCTAATCCCGATGAAATTCTGGCAGCAATAGCGAAAGAAGAAGAAAAAAGCAGACGGGGAAAACTAAAGATTTTCTTCGGAATGTGCGCTGGTGTGGGCAAAACTTACACCATGCTGCAGGCTGCACATATTGAAAAGAAGAAAGGAAATGATATTATCATCGGGTATGTAGAAACGCATAAGCGGAAAGAGACAGATGCCTTGGTACATGGTTTTGAGGTAATACCCCGTAAAACCATTGAGTATAAATCCACCTTTGTAGAAGAAATGGATTTAGATGCCATTATTGCCCGTAACCCACAGATTGTTTTGGTGGATGAACTGGCTCACACCAATGCCCCCGGCAGTCGCCATACCAAACGGTATCAGGATGTTCAGGAATTGTTGGAAAATGGAATCAATGTTTTCACTACGCTCAATGTACAACATCTGGAAAGCCGTACTGACACGGTGGCACAAATCACAGGTGTTATTATTCGTGAAACATTGCCAGACTTTATTTTTGATAATTCTGACGATATTGAATTAGTGGACATTACGCCCGACGAACTATTGCAACGCTTTTCGGATGGAAAAGTATATACGCCGGAGCGGTCAAAAGAAGCGGTGAATAATTTCTTCCGCAAAGGAAATATTACTGCTTTGCGTGAAATGTCTTTGCGCATAGTTGCAGACCGTGTGGACAATCAACTGCACGATTATATGCAGGACAAACGCATCCGTGGCCCATGGAAATCGGGATTGCATTTCCTGGTTGCCATTGGTGTAAGTCCGTCGTCGGCAGGTTTGTTGAAGTGGGCAAAAAATTTGGCCTACACCATGGGCGCCAATGTGGAAGCGCTTTACGTGGAAACCACTCAACAATTAACGGCCAAAGACCACGAACAACTCGACTTGAATATTAATCTTGCCAAAGAATTGGGATTTAAAGTTCGAATTGTGACGAATGATGATTTGGTAAAAGCGATTGTGAACTATGCACAAAAAGAAAATATAACACATATTATTGTAGGAAAATCAAGGACTGGTGGTATTAAGTCCTTATTGAAACTTGGAAACTTTGTAAACCGATTGATAAAAGATAGTGGAAACATTGATGTTTATATCCTTGGTTCGGACACTCCTTTTGAAGCAAAATTTAAAGCAAATGTTTCTTTTCCACAATTTACATCGCATGCCAAACAATACCTCACTGTTTCGCTCATAGTCATCCTCACTTCTATACTGAGTTATTTTGTGAAAGATATAGTGGGTTATCAGACCATTTCTGTCCTCCTTTTGTTCATGGTATCATTGCTGGCACTATTTTATGGTACTGGACCCATCTTTTTGGCAGCAGCATTAAGCGCAATCATTTGGGATTATTTTTTCATACCACCTCAGTTTACTTTGCTTATACAAAAACCATTGGATATTTTACTGTTGGTTATGTTTTTCACTATTGCCCTTTTGAACGGAACATTAACCTCCAGGGTTCGCCGTCAGGAAAAAAAGATTCGAATACGTGAAGAGCGCACCAACGCCTTGTATCAACTTACAAAAGACTTGAATTCTATTTCTGGTTTTGACGACGTTATACACGTTGCTAATGATTACATCAAGCGGTATTTCAAATTGGAATGTTGCATTGTGGTCAAAAATGATTTGAATCAACTGGAAGTGAAACCGATTGAGAATTCCACCATTCAATTGACCAAAAGCGAAATGAGTATCGTCAATTGGGTGGAAAAAAATTCAGTTAAGGCTGGAAAGTTTACCAATACTTTGCCTTCCAATGAATTCACCTATTATCCTTTAATAGGCACAAGTAATGTGATAGGTGTGGTTGTAGTGAAGCAAACCAGTATTTTTACGCATGGCGAAGAACAGTTTTGGGAATCATCACTTTCTCAGATTGTTGGAAAATATGAACGGGAATTATTGCGCAATGCCACCAAAAAAGCCTATATGATTAGCGAATCGGAGAAACTCTATAAGACACTGTTCAATTCCATATCGCACGAACTTCGTATTCCGCTTGCCGCCATTATGGGTTCATCGGAAACCTTATTGGAACAACAATTACCAGAGAATATTCAAAAAGAATTATTTTCCGAAATCAATATAGCATCCATTCGGCTGAATAGATTGGTTGAGAATTTGTTGAACATGTCGTGGTTAGAATCGGGACGAATAACGTTACATCTTGATTGGTGCGACATTCATGATTTGCTGAATTCCGTTACTGAGTCGCTAAAAGTTGAATTGAAACCTTTTACATTCAATGTGATTATTGGTGAAAATGTGCAACTTATCTATGTCGATTTTGGTTTGATGGAACAGGTGTTACACAACTTAATTTTAAATGCCACACAGCATGCTCCAGAAGGAAGTACTATTTCCCTGAAAATTCATTTAGTAAATGAAAGTATCAATATTGTTATCGTTGACGAAGGTTCTGGATTTCCAGAAGAAGAATTATCCCATGTTTTTGATAAGTTTTATCGGAGTAAAAATGCCAAAGCTGATGGCCCCGGACTTGGGCTATCAATAGTAAAAGGCTTTGTGGAGGCACACCAAGGAACAGTTACTGCTTCAAATGCAACAAAAGGCGGAGCAGCTTTTACTGTAAAAATCCCTATTAAAGCAAATAAAGATTTCATAAATAAATAGAGTCAGGATATATTTTTATATGTTGAATCTATACACTCTCTTTTTATCGCAAATTATTTAGTCAACTTTGTATCAACTAGACCCAAACGATATTACCTTTGCAAATTATTGGACAAAAGGGAAATTAATGGAGCATAGCAAAGAGCAAAAAGAGGTATTAAACACGATTGAGATAGACAATTGCATTTCTGTTTTAGAACATTTACTTGAAAACGGTGATCAGCTGGTACATTTGTCGGAAGAGCAGCGCATAAAATTGATGAAGGTGGCTGGACAAATTACCAGACCAGACAGGGCAGAACTCAAAAAGAGAAACAAGGGTTTAAAACTGGCCAAAAGAGTAGAGATTACTGAGATTAATAGAAAGACGCGGGCAGCATCAAGTATTCGAAGTGCCCGCACGGCAAGCGTTTTTGAAGCACCCACTCAGGTTTCCTTACCTGAATCAGGATCTACAAAAGGGAAATATTTTCTTACTTCCGAGCAGAATTGTTACGTCTGCAAAAAACGATATACTGAGATTCATCATTTCTACGATGCGATGTGTACCGAATGTGGCGATTTGAATTACGCCAAACGCTTTCAAACTTGTGATTTGACTGGTCAGGTGGCGCTTATCACAGGTTCACGACTTAAAATTGGTTACCATTCCACCTTGATGATGTTGCGCTCCGGTGCATCCGTTATTGCCACCACCCGTTTTCCAGCCGATTCGGCCATCCGATTTGCCAAAGAAAAAGATTTCTCCGATTGGAGTCACCGTTTGCATATTTATGGACTCGATCTTCGACATATTCCGAGTGTGGAACTATTTGCCACTTATGTGGAAAATAAGTACGAACGGCTTGATATCCTGATCAATAATGCTGCGCAAACGGTAAGAAGACCTGCCACTTTTTATGCACATTTAATGGCCAATGAGTCGCTTCCTTTTCATGAACATTCCAGCGATGTACAATTGTTACTGCAGCACCATCAAGAGTGTATTGCTGAAATTGAAGGTTTTACCGGATCGAACGCTGACACAGATACCGATAAACCCATGACAGCACGCTGGAATGTGCGCACTCCGGGTGTGGGTATCAAATCGTCGGCACAATTGTCGCAAATTCCCTATAGTTTTGATAATTCCAATGAAGCGGTGGAGCTTTTCCCCGAAGGACAATTGGATGTGGATCTTCAGCAAGTGGATTTGCGTAAAACCAACAGCTGGCGCTTGAAACTGGGACAGATTGAACCAGTGGAAATGATGGAAGTGCAACTGGTGAACTCCATTGCTCCTTTCGTACTTTGTAACCGATTAACTGCTTTGATGCGGAAAGATTACACCGGCCACAAGCATGTGGTGAATGTTTCGGCTATGGAAGGTAAGTTTCATACTTTCAATAAAATAGACAGGCATCCGCATACCAATATGGCGAAAGCGGCTCTGAATATGCTCACACATACTTCGGCAAGCGATTTGGCCAAGGATGGCATCTTTATGAATGCCGTAGATACCGGATGGGTTACCGACGAAGATCCGGCAGAATTATCCAAACACAAACAAGAACTGTATGACTTTCAACCACCATTGGACATTGTGGATGGTGCTGCCCGCGTTTGCGATCCATTTATTGATGGCATCAATACCGGCAAACATTGGAGCGGTCAGTTTCTGAAAGATTATTTCCCTATCAGCTGGTAATGTTAACCGTCTGACCGCTCCAAGCGGTCTGACGGATAACATTACCAGCAGCTCAAAGCGGTCTGAAGGATGTAATTACGAAATAATTATTTTAATTATTAAACAAACAAGCATTATTTTACCGCAATTATATACTTTTACACACAAGTAATTGAAATTATTTATTGATAAATTAATTAGTTCATAAGACAATCAATGACTCTGCCTTATCAATTATGACCTTAATTATCAATTATCAATTATCAATTATGAATTATCAATTAATTTTTTTCTATTTCGATGAGTAATTCCAATCAACATTCCGGTATCAAAAAGGTTACACTTGCCGGACTAATTGTAACCCTGGGCATAGTATACGGCGACCTCGGTACCAGTCCTTTGTATGTTTTCAAATCCATCTTGTCGGGAGGCAAAGAAGTCAGTGAATTGCTGGTGCTCGGTGGTATCTCCTGTATCTTCTGGACGTTGACGCTCCAAACTACCATCAAATATGTGCTCATTACACTTAGAGCCGACAATCACGGAGAAGGAGGTATTTTTGCCTTATTTGCCTTGCTAAAAAAGAAATCCACGCTTGTAGTACTCCTCACAATGATTGGGGGTAGTGCGTTGCTGGCCGACGGTGTAATCACGCCAGCCATTACGGTGACATCTGCCATCGAGGGATTACGAATGATTTATCCCGAAATTCCTGTCATACCATTAGTATTGATTATTCTGACTGTACTCTTCTCGTTTCAGCATTTTGGCAGTAATGTCATCGGAAAGCTTTTCGGCCCCGTGATGTTACTTTGGTTTCTGATGTTGGGTGTGTTGGGTGTTTCACACATTGTTACTTTGCCCCACGTGTTGGTGGCCTTTAATCCTGTCTATGCCGTTAGGTTGCTGATTGAATAT
This sequence comes from Paludibacter sp., assembly GCA_037142715.1. Classification (GTDB taxonomy): domain Bacteria; phylum Bacteroidota; class Bacteroidia; order Bacteroidales; family Paludibacteraceae; genus Paludibacter. The sequence goes on from JBAXAD010000074.1 coordinate 6,249, forward strand.
CCTAGTGGACTATTATTATTGGGTGCTGTGTTTCTGGCAACTACCGGAGCAGAAGCACTCTATTCGGATCTTGGACATTGCGGCATAAAGAATATTCGCATCTCCTGGTTTTTTGTAAAAGCAATGCTTGTGCTTACTTATTTCGGACAAGGTGCTTGGGCGTTGAACCACCCGGATATTGCTAAAACAGTGAATCCATTTTTTGCTGTAATGCCGCAATGGTTCCTCCTTCCGGGAATCATTATTGCTACTGCTGCTGCGGTTATAGCCAGTCAGGCTTTGATAAGCGGTTCGTTTACGTTGGTGAGCGAAGCCATTTCTCTGAATTTCTGGCCCAAGTTCAAAGTAAATTATCCAACGGTTATCAAAGGTCAGGTGTATATTCCGCTGGTAAATTGGTTTCTCTGGATAGCTTGTTCTCTGGTGGTTGTGTTTTTTGGCAGTTCAGAAAAAATGGAAGCTGCCTACGGACTTTCCATCACCATTACGATGATTATGACCACCATGTTGCTTTCATTTTGGTTACCTTCCAAAGGCCCGAAAAACATTTTCAGGTTAGCGATTATAACTGTTTTCCTTAGTGTGGAAAGTGTTTTCTTGATTGCCAATTTGAATAAATTCATGCATGGCGGTTGGGTCAGCATAATGATAGCATTGTTCTTCTTCGTAATGATGTATGGCTGGTATTATGGTCGCCAAATTAAGAACCGCTACATTACTTTTACCAATCTGGATAAATACCTGGAGCAGTTTCGCGATATAAAGAACGACAGCAGCATTCCTTACCTCAGTGCCAATTTGGTGTATATCACCAAGTCTGACAAAGCCATGCAAATTGAGTCGAAGATTATATATTCCATCTTCCGCAAACACCCCAAAAGAGCCAACACTTATTTCCTATTACACGTGGAGGACGATGATGCTCCGAATACATTCCAATACACGGTCAATCAGATTATTCCGGGCACATTAATCAAGATTGATTTCAAGCTTGGGTTCAAGATTGAGCGCAGAATCAACCTTTATTTCCGTCAGGTAATTGAAGATATGGTGGCCAAAGGTCAATACAGCCTCGAAAGTCCGTTTGAATCCATGCGCAAATACCACATCACATCCAACTTTCTGTTTGTGGACCTCGACCGTGTACTGACCGTTGATTACAAACTGCCTGCAGCTGATGGTTTTATCATGAATTTGCACAATATTATCCGCAACGTTAGTAGCAATGATATCCGTGCATTGGGTCTGGATTCCAGTTCTACTATTTCCGAAAAGATTCCTATCTTGATTCCGCAATCTGCAAAGAATCGCATCCAAAGCGAGCAAGAGATTTTTACTGATATTGAATAAACTCAAAACGCTCTTTTTAAACTAAAAAATGAAGTCTTTACTCGTGATAGTAAAGACTTCATTTTTGTTTTCACCTCAAGGTTTTACTACTTTGAACTAACCCACACAGGCTAATTGGCATGAGAATCAATGCACTTCACCTTCCACAACCACCTTTCTTTCCTAATATACTCCTATTTATATATTCAAGTACTTACTGATTATATTCCTTCTACAACCGTATTACTGTTCATTCAGCTTATATTCAGGTCAATACAACAAATACGTGAAGCTCCCATAACGGTATTTATTAACTGAATAATAAGAAAAGTGAAGTTCCCGTAAGTGCAGTTGTTAACCGAATATTAAAAAAGGGAAGCTCCCGCAATGGCAGTTGTTAACGGAATAGTGGTTGTGGGAAGCTCCCGCAAGCACAGTTGTTAACCGAATATTAAAAAAGGGAAGCTCCCGCAATGGCAGTTGTTAACGGAATAGTGGTTGTGGGAAGCTCCCGTAAGCACAATTGTTAACCGAATAATAAAAAAGGGAAGCTCCCGTAATGGCAGTTGTTAACGGAATAGTGGTTGTGGGAAGCTCCCGTAAGCACATTTGTTAACCGAATAATAAAAAAGGGAAGCTCCCACAAAGGCAAAATAGAAATAAAATGATGAATATGGAACACTAACATAATGTACAAGTAATCACCTACGAAACCTACAAATTAAGTATTGACTAAGTAATTGAACCCAAAATATACAACTCTTTTAAAGCAAAAGATTTGAACTATAATTAGTCTATAGAAAAATTAAAAATTTAGACAATAAACCTGCTATATATTTGAATATAGTTTCTATCTTTGACAAGTTTTAATAAAAATCTAATTTGATGTTTATTTCAGTGCAAAATCTACATTCCAGTATGGGCAGTAACGCCAGCTGATAAGTAGAAAATGAAGTCACACAAGGGACAAGCGACATTGTGTCGCTTAAAAAAAAGAGAGAAAGAAAGCGACAGAATGTCGCCTGTCCCTTATAAACCTAATTGTATATCAACGCCCACTATATATATTATGGATAAAAAGGAGTTTCATCGCGCTAACTTGCCACATTATCAGCAGCCCGGTCAGGCATATTTTGTTACGTGGAATTTACAAGATGCTATTCCGGCATTGGCATTGAAGGATTATTCCGAAAAACTTTCAGCTCTTCGTTATGGGATTGATTATGCTGTCAAATGTAATCAATCAACAGATTATATAAAAGCTTTAAAACTAGAATTCAATATTCTGCGTAAAAAAAGAATGAAAGCAATGGAGGATTTACTTCATTTGGAAAATAAATGTGTTGTCAATCTTTCGAAGATGGAAAATACTATCATTGTACATAACACATTGTGCTATTGGGAGGGACAAAAACTTAAGAATCATGCTATATGTGTAATGCCCAATCATGTACACTGGGTATTTGAATTGTTCGAGAAAGATAAAAACGGAAACCCTGTGTGGTTAGAAGATATAATGAAATCGGTAAAACGGTATTCGGCAACTCAAATCAATCTATTAGAACATAAAAAGGGAACGCTATGGCACAAAGAAAGTTGGGATACTACCATTAGAGATAACCGACATTTATATGAAGCGATAGAATACACAAAAAATAATCCAGTGATGGCAAAATTAGTATCTGACTGGAAAGAATGGAAAGGAACAACGATATTTGAAGACTAAAAGATGTCACACAAGTTCTAAAAATACAAGTAGAAAATGAAGTCAAATAAGGTTTTAAGTCACACAAGGGACAAGCGACATTCTGTCGCTTAAAAAAGAAGATAGAGAAAGCGACAGAATGTCGCTTGTCCCTTATGCAGCTTCCAAGTTACCCTGTCCAACTTGGAGCTACAATCAATTAGATATTAAAAGGTGGGTGTTGCTCGGGGGTAGAAATAAATCCAAACAACTCAGCGTCCAGCTTTAGAATAAGGACTGAGGCGGATATCCGATAGAACGAGGTTTACCCCAAATCGGTATGTACTACCCGCTTTCCAAATTACAAATTAGAATATGCAAGGCAAAAAACTTGCTACATTCACGGCATAAGCAAAAGCCTACATACAACCTTAAATTTGCGCTTTGAAAACAAATAGCTAAAATAAAAGGTAAATGAATTGAAAATCTTATCTTTGTAGCTATAATATGAATTTTGTAAATTAAAATATAGATGGCTAAAAGCAAATATGATAGCAGTTCGGAAAAGGATAATTTTGAAGAATACTTGCGTCAAGGTGAACCTAATAAAGCTGAGAAGGCAAAAGTTTGGAAAACAGCCATCGGATTACAACTAGTTGATGGATTAAAACCTTCTGATTATTTGATATCAACTGCCAAGCAGAACATTGAAGGTAACATTTCCATTGTTGAGGTAAAACAGCGAATAGACAGTTACTATAAGCAACATCCTGTATCGAATTCTGAAAACCGCATCGAAGAAGCCGACAAAGTTTCAGCACGTATTGCCGAAATATTAAGCGAGCAAACTTTTACATTTTCGCCAGCCGAATATCTGAACATTCATCGCAGATTGTTTCAAGGTATTCACAGCCATGCTGGTAAAATGCGTGACTATAACATTACAAAACAAGAATGGGTTTTAAATAGCGAAACTGTATTGTATGCAAGTGCCATGGGTTTAAAAGCTACTTTAGAATATGATATTGAACAAGAAAAAAAATTTAGTTTCAATGGTTTAAACCAACAAGAAATTATTGAACATATTGCTCATTTTATTAGCTATTTGTGGCAAATTCACATTTTTGGTAAGGGTAACACACGGACAACAGCCATTTTTTTGATAAAATATCTTCACAAGCTTGGTTATAAAGAAGTAAACAATGATATGTTTGCAGAGTATTCCTGGTATTTCCGTAATGCATTAGTGCGAGCCAACTACGAAGATTTATCCAAAGGCATTCACAAAACAGAAAAGTATCTTGTTCTCTTTCTTTCAAATTTATTACTTGGTAAAAATCATTCACTGAAAAACCGAGAAATGCACGTTCAGTACATTGATACTGTAAAAACGGTAAATGACACTGTAAATGACACTGTATATAATTTAATAAAGCAAAATAACATGATAACTTCAACTGACATTAGCCAACAATTGAAGATAAGTTTAAGTACAGCAAAACGGAAAATAAAGGAACTTAAAGAAAGTGGGAAAATTGAACGTATCGGAAGCGACAAAACTGGTCGTTGGAAAATAACAGAAAACTAACACTAGCACCTGTTCAACTCGAAGCTATAATCAATTAGATATTCAAAAGATGGGTGTTGCTCGTGAGTGGGATTATTACTCTACAATTATATTATTTCCCAACCACTTTAATGCTAATGGCAGCACCACCGCTCGAAGCTAGTTTCTGTTTCAATACAGTTTTGCTGGTTACCACTATGGTACGGATAGCATAGCTTTGTGGATTCGTATTCCAGTCGGCATCTTTGCCATCTTCGTAAATGGTGGCATTGAATTTCTGTCCTGATGGCAAGAAGGAGAATGAGATGGTTGCCGTGCGTGGATTCTCATCGGTGATGGCGCCAATAAACCATTCGTCTTTCGCCTTCGCTTTACGGGCTACGGTTATGTAATCACCCGGTTCGGCTTCCAAATACCAGCTATTGTCCCAGTCCACAGCCACATCTTTGATAAACTGAAACGCATCCTTGAAGCGGTTGTAGTTCTCGGGTAAATCGGCTGCCATTTGTATCGGGCTGGGCATGGTAAGGTAAAGTGCCAACTGTTTTACCAAGGTGGTATGTACTTTTTGGTCGTTCTTGGAACCTTTGTAGTAACTCAAATCTCCCTGAAAGATACCCGGCGTGTAGTCCATTGGGCCGCCCATCAGCCTTGTGAAGGGTAGGATAGTGGTATGGTCGGGATTGTTTCCACCCATCGATTCAAACTCGGTGCCACGAGCAGATTCCTGCGCCAACCAGTTGGGATAAGTGCGGCACAAACCCGTTGGGCGCACCGCTTCATGACTGTCCACCATAATTTTCTTTTCGGCAGCGCGTTGAACCACATGTATATAATGGTCGTTCATCCATTGCGACGAGTGATATTCGCTGCGCGGAATAATATAGCCCACATAACCAGTCTTTACTGATTTATAACCGTTGGCATTCATATAGTCGAAGGCTTTGTCCAGATTCATATCATAGTCGGCAGCGTTGGAAGCAGTTTCGTGATGCATGATTATTTGAACTCCTTTGCTGGCAGCATAATCACGAATTTCTGGCATATTAAAGTCGGGGTAAGGCTTCGTGAAATTAAACTGTATGTCCTTTCGGTACGAGCCCCAGTCTTCCCAGCCTTCATTCCATCCTTCTACCAAAACACCTTGTATGCCATTTTCGGCAGCGAAGTCAATGTATTTCTTTACGTTGGCAGTGTTGGCGGGATGGCGATGGTTGGGTGTTAGTTTGCTGTAATCGGTTATGCCTGGTTTGGCACTGTAATAGTCGCTGTAAGCCCAAGTTTTATTTGTGCCAACAAACATTTCCCACCAAACGCCTATAAATTTCATGGGTTTAATCCACGATGTATCTTCTATCTTGGTTGGTTCGTTTAGGTTCAATATCGTTGTTGAAGCCAATATGTCCCTTGCGTCATCACTCACGATAATAGTGCGCCAAGGTGATTGGCAAGGTGCTTGTAAATATCCTTTTTTACCTAATTTGTCAGGCGTAAGATGGGCACTCAGCGAGAATGTTTTGTCGTTTACATTCAACAACATGGCGGAGTAATTGACCAATGATGCCTCGTGAATATTGATATACAATCCGTCCTTTGTTTTCAACATCAAAGGTGTTTGAACGGTTAAGCCGGGAGCCAACGTTTCGATAGGTTTTATTTTCATGGCTGTCACCATTCCCTTTTCAATCTGCGAAAGAGGCGCGGTGGTGTATGGATATTCATTGGTATCATAATCGCCAGGAATGCAAAATGCAGTGTGGTCGCCGGTGAGGTTGAACTGCGTTATTTCATCGGTAATGATAAAATAATTGAGGTTTTTCTGTTCAGGGAGCTCATATCTGAAACCCAATCCGTCGTTGAACAATCGAAAGCGAACCACCAATTTGCGATTGTATTGGGCGTTTTGCGTCAATTCTACTTTCAGCTCGTTGTACTGGCTGCGAATGGTTTTGTAATTTCCCCACACCGGAGTCCATGATGCATCAAAAGACGTACGTGCTGTATCCGTCACAGCAAAAGCATCCTTCAAAGTAAGTCCATCAGCTTCAATTCCCAATCGACTTGGTTTTATAACTACCTTGTTTTTGTAGTTCAGTTGATAAGTTGGAATCCCATTTTCTACTTGAAACTTGAGTTGCAGGTTTCCATTGGGAGAAGTAAGCGATTGAGCATAACCCATAACGGTTATCAGCAATAATAGAGAAATCAGTGTTCTTTTCATAGCTGTTTAATTTGATGAATGTATTTTTCTAATAAATCATTTTTATTGATGCTCAATAATCTTAGGCTATATATTTAAATCTGAAGTCACCTAAGTTATTTCTTTAATACCAAATAGGAGTATGCTTGTAAGGTCATGTTTGCACTAAGGCTTATTGTTGCGCCACTGTAAGCATCATTCCATGTTGCACTGGTTAGTTCGCTAGGCAAAGCAATTGTACTGGCTGTGTTTCTAAGGTTGCTCAATACCAATACTGATTCGGAACCCGATATTTTTGTAAAGGCACAGACGTTTGAATTGCTGTATGATACCACGGTGCCACGTCTGATGGCATCACTGTTGCTTCTGAACGCAATGATTTTTTTATATTCGGTGGTCATGCTAGGATTCAGCGCCCAATTGATGGTTGTTCCTGTAAATGGAAATACCATTCGTGTTGGCATACCCACTTCCTGACCGTTGTAAATCATTGGAACCCCTTTCATGTAGGCCGTTACCACAAATGCGGCCATAGAACCAGTACTTCCGCCAAACAAATCGAGCGCTGTTCCGTCGGAACCGTTCACATCATGGTTGGTTAAGTATCTCACTACTTCGTTGGCTTCGCCAGCACCTGAGTATTCTGAAGTATTTATGTTGTTGAAATTGGTTGCAGCTTGACTAGAACTAAACACAGTCTTCATTTGGTCGTAAAAGCGGAATCCGAATGTGTAATTAAACCCCGATGCAAAGTGATCGCTTCTTGTACCTTCTGCGAGCATCAATAATTTGTGTGTCTTGATATTTCTCAAGGTATCAATGGCTTGTTTCCAAAAATCAGCTGGAGGACCATCGGCATAATCACATCTGAATCCATCGCAGTTGGCAGTAAACACCCAGTATTTCATGGCTTTTATCATGGCACTGCGCATGTCGGTATTTTTGAAATTCAGTTGTGCCACATCGGTCCACCCACTCGGGTTTTGAATTACACCTGATGTGTTTTGCACATACCAGGTAGGTGTATTTATCCAGGTATTGTCCCACGAAGTATGGTTGGCTACCCAATCCAGAATCACCGTCATACCTTTGGTGTGGGCACCGTCAATCAGCAGCCGCAAGTCGGTCAATGTCCCAAATTCGCTGTTCACCGCTTTGTAATCTTTCACACAATAAGGTGAGTTGAACGCTTTCAAAGTTCCAACCGGATAGATTGGCATTAGATAAATCACATTTATTCCCAATGCTTTTATAGAATCCAAGCGCGCAATAACGCCCTGAAAATTACGTGTAGTACTAAAGCAACGCATATTTACCTGATAAATGATGGCATCGCGTGGATCGGGAACACCAGCAAATGGAGTTCCGTATTGTGCAGGGTCAGGATTTGTATTAATGATTACTGGCGGGTCAACTACAACTTGTTCCTCCTTACAAGCTCCAAAAGCTAATAATGATGCTAGAATAAAAATATTCAGCATTTTTGTATTCAATTTAAGCCAATCTAGTTGCATAGAGTTATTTTTAGACGTTAATAATTAAGTCGAAGTTCCCCGTAATTTATCCTGTCTTCAGGGGCTAGGGGTCATCTTTTTTTACAAATCAAGCAATCCTTCAGGCAGTTTTACGTAAATAATTTTCTTCTCGTGGTCAATTTCCTGAATATATTCTTCTCCTGCTGGAATAAGTAATTCGTCATTTGGTTTTGGAATCACGAACAAGATATTTTCGGTAGTTTTGTCAACTTCAGAGATAATTCCAATCAGTCCTTTTTCTTCATCCACCAAGCTAAATCCTGCAAAATAGTCAGCTTCTATTTCGTTGTCTTCTACCTTTTCCAAAAAGGATTTAGGTAGATAAATGGTCGAACCATAAAAAGCACGGGCTTGCTCTTCGGTAGTTACACCGTCCAATTTCATTAGACCAGTAGTACTTCCTTTGAACCGATATTCATCCAAAAAAAATGGTACGAGAATGCCCTGCACCTCAAAAATGAAAAATGGAACATTTTCTCTGTCGAAAATGTCGGAAGTAAATGAAAACGACATTTCACCATTCACACCGTGAGGCTTGTTAATTTGACCAATAGGAATTACATCCGATTTTGTTATCATGGAAAGATTGTTTTAATGTTTTATTGGGAAAGAAAAAGTTTGAAAACTTAGTAGCTAGCTTAATCCTGCGATTAAATTTATAGTCAATGCCACCACAAAAGTATTCAAAACAAAGGAAAGTAAACTGTGAAACATGGTAATACGTCTGATTTTACGTGACGTAATACTTATATCCGCAACTTGGAAGGTACAACCTAACCCAAACGAATAATAAGCGAAATCAAGGTAATCGGGGTCATTATTTCCAGGGAAATTTAAACCTCCTACATATTTTCTGTTGTTTTTGTCTTTAGAATCGTAATACTCATGTGCATAATGAAATACGTACATGGTGTGAACCATTAACCATGACAGAATTATACCCGAAATGCAGGAAGGTAAAAATAATATACTCTCACGAATGGCGGAATCTTTAGAAATAATGA
>JBAXAD010000075.1:0-15322 GCA_037142715.1 Paludibacter sp.
GTAATATAAAATACTACAAATAACTTTTCTGAATATAATTCTGAATTTATAAATCATTCTAATGACTTTTTTTTAATCTATTCTTTATAGTTGTATATTAGATTTTACACAAAAAAATCCCTAAAACAGATTTTATTCTGTTTTAGGGATTTTGGATAGTATTGATTAGAAAAATGATTTGATTGAAGTTATTTCACTATTTCCACCTTTATTACTTTTATATCTTCTACCGGTCTGTCGCTCTGATCAGTTTTGGTTTTTGAAATTTTTGCAACAATATCAAGTCCTTCAATCACTTCACCAAACACGGTATAATCTCCATCTAAATGTGGTGTTCCGCCAATAATTTTGTAGTCATTACGTTGTTGTTCAGTGAATTTGAAACTCGTATTAGTTTTCAATTCTTTACGTACAACTACTAAAATAGAGTCACGCAAAGCATTTGTTTTTTGTTGATTATGCTCCAAACGATATTTTTTCAACTCCACTTCTTTGGTTTTGACAATTTCCTGGAACAGTTTTCCTTCCAATTTTTGTTGATTTTTTATTTCCATACTGTTCAATTCTTCATCTGTGAAAGTTTTACCTTGCACAATATAAAATTGACAGCCCGAAGATGCCTTTTGCGGATTAGTTTGATCACCTTCACGCGCTGCCGAAAGAGCGCCACGTTTGTGATAGTACTTCGGATAAACAAATTCCGAGGGGATGGTGTAACCCACATCACCTGAGCCAAGTGAAGTGCCAGACTTTGCATTTTTAGAGTCGGGATCGCCAGTTTGTATCATAAAATCCGAGATAACCCGATGAAAAAGAACCCCATCGTAAAATCCTTTATTTACCAACTTCAAAAAATTTTCACGATGTTTGGAGGTTTCAGGATATAGTCTCACCTTTATTTTTCCATATGAGGTTTTTAATGATACGATTGATGAAGATTCTTTACTTGTAGTGCATGACACTGACATTAATAGTATAAAAATAAAAAATAATCCATTTTTTCTCATGACTTTTAACTTGTAATTTACGGGTTTAATGACAATTTGTATCAGTACAAAAGTACATAAAATTGTGCTTTAATGAAATGTTTTGAATGAAAAGCAATAAATAGGAACAGTGTTAATTAATTTTGCTATATTTGCAAAGTATTCAATCCTAAATTTTTCGTCCAATAAAACTTCAGGTGTTAATACGTAGTTATTATAGTACGATTTACTGATAACCATAAATAATGTCCCAAATATCCGATTTTCCTCTTTCTGCAAGATTTCTTAGATGGTATGTAAGTGCCATGTTTAGAAGCTATTATAGTGAATGTGTAGTTGTAGGACGAGAAAATATTCCAACTAATTGCCCCATTATTTTTGCTCCAAATCATATCAATGCATTGATGGATGCAATAGCTGTACATTCAATTGCTCCCAAAGGACTTCCAATTGTTTTTTTGGCTAGGTCAGATATTTTTAGAAATAAATATGCTGCTAAATTGCTTCAATTTCTAAATATGATGCCAGCTTTTAGAATGCGTGATGGCATTGAAAATTTGGGTAAAAACAATGAAATTTTCGAACGTTGTGTAGAAGTTCTTCACCAGAATAAGGCGCTTGGAATAATGCCCGAAGGCAATCAGGGCGAGGAGCGTAAATTGAGGCCATTCACTAAAGGAATTTTTCGCATTGCTTTTGCTACGCAGCAAAAATATGGAACAACACCAGCAGTTAAAATCATTCCAATAGGTATAGATTACGGGGATTTGGAGAAATTCGGCAAACACATAATTATAAATATTGGCAAACCGATAGAGGTTTCAGATTATATTAACAACTTTGAGGAGAATGCAGCCTTGGCTACTAATGAAATTCGTGACCGACTTTCTGCAGATTTGAGCCAATTGACGCTCGATGTTGCAACTGAAAAGAACTACCAGACTTTCGAAACCGCCATAGAAGTGGCTAATACGGAAGTTTTGAAAGCACTTCGACTACCAAATAAAACAATTTACAAATTTGTTGCGCGTCAAAAAACCGCAAAACTTTTGCTAGCACTTGAAAAAGAAGATCCAACAAAAATAGCTGAATTGGAAATGTTTTGTGCAGATTACAGGGAACGTTTGAAGAGAATGAATTTGAAAACTTGGACATTGGAGCAAAATCCGTATGAATCAACAAGTAAAATTCTAGATTTCTTGATATTATTGGGTACTTTTACCATATTTATTCAAGGTTTTCTTCTCAATATCTTGGCTTTTAAAATACCTGTTGTGCTACGAAAAGTAATGAAAGTTGAATATCCTGGTTTTATAAGTTCAATTCAATTTGTATTTGCAGTGTTTTTTACATTCCCAGCTTTTTACATACTTCAAACAGTATTGTTTTGTAGTATCTTGAACGTTTCATGGTGGGTTGGATTGATATTTTTCGTCAGTCAATACGTTTTCGGAAAATGGGCATTTCGGTGGTATCGTGAGGCCAAAAGATACATGGGGAAAATTCGGTATAGTAAATTAGAAAAACGAAAATCTGACGATTTACAACAGGCACAAACTCTACGAAAAAAAATTATCCAATTGATTATGAATTAATCAATTGGATAAAATTTTAGTTTTGTAATTAAATTTGGGCTTCTAATAAGCTGCCACAACACGTTTTATGCCTTCTTCCAATGATATTGAAGGTTTCCAACCCAAACTATTCAGTTTTGATACGTCAAGAAGTTTCCGTGGTGTTCCATCAGGTTTTTCAGTATCCCAAATTATTTTTCCTTCATAACCCACTGTCTTTTTTACCATTTCTGATAATTCTTTGATTGAGAAATCTATTCCACACCCAGCATTAACATGCGAAGGTAAAGTATCTGGAGCATCGTAGTTCATTAATAAATATACACTCGAATCTGCCATATCATCCACATGCAAAAATTCGCGCATTGGTGAGCCTGTTCCCCAAAGTGTAATAGAAATGGCTCCATTTGTTGAAGAAATGCCGTATTTCAGAAGTAATTTTAAAATTACTTCATCCGAAAACGAACCATCTACACCTTCAATTGGACGTTTATTCAAATCTGCTCTCAAGTTAGATAAATCATTTTCCATCAAACATTTACCCAAATACATTTTCCGAATCAAAGCCGGCAAAACATGCGATTTTTCTAAATCGTAATTGTCGTTTTGGCCATACAAATTCGTTGGCATGATAGAAATGAAATTACAGCCATATTGTGCATGATATGCTTCACACATTTTAATTCCTGCAATTTTAGCAATGGCGTAAGGTTCGTTCGTAGGTTCCAAAACACCGGTTAGCAACGCATCTTCGCGCATAGGTTGTTCCGCCATTCTTGGATAAATACACGAAGAACCTAGAAATAGAAGTTTCTTAACGCCATGAAGATAACTTTGATGAATTACATGATTTTGTATCATCAAGTTTTCATATATGAATTGCGCACGATAGGTATTATTAGCAATAATACCACCTACTTTTGCAGCTGCCAATACCACGTAATCTGGTTTTTCATCATTAAAAAACTGTGCAACTGCCTGAGCGTCCAATAAATCAAGTTCATCTTGCGACCGTGTTACAAAGTTCGTAAACCCTTTGGCTTCAAGATTGCGCTTAATTGCAGAGCCGACCATTCCATTATGACCAGCTATGTATATTTTTGAGGTAGTCTCCATATTTCTATTCAAAATAATTCAATACAGTAAAACCTCCTTCTTTCAAATATGTCTCTTTTTTCATGAGTTTTACGTCCGAATGCATCATATCTTCTACCAATGCTTTCAAATCATACTCTGGAATCCAATCAAGTTTAGTCCTTGATTTAGTGGCATCTCCAATAAGTAAGTCAACTTCAGTTGGGCGGAAATAATTTGAATCCACTTCCACAATTGGACCTTCAATTGCTCTAATGCCAGCTAAAAACTCAGCTCCAATTTGTTCAGTAAAAAGTACTTCGTTTATTTCTGAAATATAGCCTTTTTCATCTATTCCGTCTCCTTTGAAAGAAATAACTATACCAATTTCAGCAAAAGCCATACGTACAAACTCACGCACTTCAGTGGTGATTCCTGTTGCAATTACATAATCATCTGGCGCATCTTGTTGAAGAATCAAATACATTGCACGCACATAATCTTTGGCATGACCCCAATCTCGTTTTGAAGAAAGATTTCCCAAAAATAATTTTGTTTGCATTCCCATTGCAATACGAGCTGCAGCACGTGTTATTTTACGTGTAACAAATGTTTCGCCACGTAATGGTGATTCATGATTAAATAAAATTCCATTGCTAGCATGCATTCCATAAGCCTCGCGATAATTCACGGTAATCCAATAGGCATACATTTTGGCCACCGCATAAGGCGAACGCGGATAAAAAGGTGTTGTTTCCTTTTGAGGTACTTCTTGTACCAAACCATATAACTCTGACGTGGAAGCTTGATAAATGCGTGTTTTTTTAGTCATATTAAGTAGACGAACAGCTTCTAGAAGTCTTAACGTGCCAATACCATCTGCATTAGCTGTATATTCTGGAGTGTCAAAACTTACTTTTACATGGCTCATCGCTGCCAAGTTGTAAATCTCATCAGGCTGCGTTTCTTGAATGATTCTGGTAATGTTCATTGAATCAGTCATATCGCCATAATGCAACACGAAATTCCGATTGTCGACATGCGGATCCTGATATAGATGGTCAATACGGTCGGTATTAAATAATGATGACCTACGTTTTAAACCATGTACAATGTATCCTTTTTTCAATAATAGCTCAGCTAAATAAGCACCATCTTGTCCGGTAACTCCAGTTATTAAAGCAACTTTTTTCATACTTAAAATTGTATTTTAATTAAAAATTATATTTTTAACGGTGTTTCTTTAAATCTAATTTAATAGAAATGTTCCGTTATGATTAGTCAATTATTGGGGTTTCTAAATTTCACTATCATCCTCATAATAATGAAGATACTTTTCACCTGATTCTTTTTTCCGTTTAGAAGTATATCCATAACTATATCCAAATAGGTAAGCATATTTGTAGGATTTGTATTTTGAATATTTACTACCATCCGCTACTACATCGTTTATTACGGTGTACATATTTGGTAATTTATCCAACTTGAGTTGAGCACACAGCTTTTTAAAGAACTGCTTATTTGTTTTACCATTTCGAACTATAAATATGTTAACGTCAGATATAGCTGCTAATGCATAAGCATCTGTAACAACACCAATTGGACTTGTATCAACTATAATATATTCATAGCGTTTACGTAATTCCACAAACAATTCAGCGAGTTTATCAGAACGAATCAATTCGCCTGAGTTTGGTGGAATTGTACCAGCAGGTAAAATATCAAAATCAACTCCTGGCAGTTTGACAATTACCTCATCAAGAGTACATTGATTGATTAAATAATTGGTTACACCGTTTGTTTGTACAATATTAAAACGTTGGTTTACAGTTGGTTTTCTGATGTCCATGTCCACAAGAATGGTCTTTGGACTTGCCATCGAATATATTGCTGCCAAATTTATACTAAAGTAAGTTTTTCCGTCACCCGATTCGGTGGAAGTAGACATCATTACTATACCAGTTTTCCGTTGAACAATAAACTCTATACGTGTACGAATAACCCTGAACATTTCGGTGAAAGCTGAACGAGGATTTTTGGCAACCAGCATTGGATCATTACTTTGCGTATGTCTTACTGCACCAATCAAAGGGAATGAAGAGTTTCGTTCAACATCCTTAGATGAACGAACTGTATTATTCATCAACTCCTTAATAACGACAATAAGCGTTGGAATAAGCACTCCAAAAAGCAAAAACATCAATGTTGTTTTCGATTTTTTGTCACCATTTGTTACAGACAAAACCCGGGCTTTATCCAAAATATTATTATCGGGTGTATTTGAAGATTTTAGGATTTCTGATTCAGCACGTTTTTGAAGGAAGAAAGTATAATAGTTATCATCCATCTTGTATTTTCGTTCTATAGCAATCATTTCCAGTTCTTTGGTTGGAAGTTCTTCTATTTCTTGTTTTACTTTTGCAAAACGTTTCGTAAAATCTGCTTTTTCAATTTCCAGAGAAGCCCTCATGCTTTTCACCACTTCCATTATAGTTCGCTTGATACTCTCTATTTCTTTTGTGTATTTTGCGTAATATAAGTTTTTTTCACTCACATCGCTTCTTTGAGTAACCAAATCGTTGATTTGCTGCACAGAAGCCATCAACATTGGTTCATTTAATCCCAAGCTTGAAGGCGCAACTACGGTACCATCGGCCAAATTGGTTTTCAAATATTTGGTCAAATAATCCAAATAAGTTTCGCGTAATTTTATTTCAGCTTGTTGTGCATCAAATTTTGTTGCTTTCCCCAACAATTCACTTGTATGACTTGATACATCAACAATCTGATTTTTTTGTCTAAACTGAGTCATTGCATCCTCAGATACATTCAATTTCTTTTCTACTGTACCTAATTGAGTATCAATAAATTTGATAGTTTTGTTAGCAGCATCATTTTTTCTTTCTAGATTTTCTGCCAAAAATGTTTCACAAAGTTTGTTGATAAAGTCTACGTCACGTTCTGGGGTTTCACTAACCAGCGAAACTTGAAGTACAGAAGAACCTTCTACAACATATTTGAAACTGAGTCGTGAGGAAAAATCCGAAACTAGAGATTCCCTTGATCTGAATTGAAAATATATTTCCGAATTTCCGAGAAATTTGTCTACGTTATTAACGGTGATAAAAAATAAATTGTGTTGCACTGGTTGACCATATCGTCCTTCCAATAAAAAATTACTATAAAACTTATTGTCCTCTACAGTAATAGCATAGGTGCCATTTGAACGTAATTTTATTTTGAATAAAATATTATATGCTTCCGGTGCAATAAAATCCGACTGAATAGTTATTGGTGCCGTTTTATATAGATTTCTTGTTTTAAAACTTCCTTTGGAAATAAAATCTACTTTCACCGATGGTAAACTATCAACCACTTTACAAACCAAATCATAAGAACCAAGCATAATTACCTGATTGTTTACATTTCGGTAACCTGTTTCTACTCCAAATCCTTGCATAAGTGCCTGTGAACCACTTGAAACACCTTTGTATTCCTCAATCATCACAGTACCTGCGGTTTGAAATGTGGGTAACCAAGACCTATTGTCGAGATAAGCTAAACCTAATGATAGGATTACTCCTATAACAAATAAATACCAAAAATGAAGAAAATACGACACCCATTCCATGACGTCGAAACTCGATTCTTCTTCCTCCATAAAGGGTTTTTCATAATTGTTTTGTTCCATATTGAGATGTTGATTTTGATATTGCGTGTTCTGTTTGTTTCTTTATAAATGTTGGTTGAGCTGTTTTATTTACTGTAATTAAGAACAGTAATTAATAATGACATTGAAAATGTAACTACACCCAATAGAGCTGAGTAATTGTTAACTTTGTAGAAACTTGAAAAATTCTTTTTGATATAAATAATGTCATTTGGATAAATATAATAGTATTTGGAGTCTATTATACTTTTAGGGCGGACGTCAAACTCAATGATTTTTAAGCCTTTATCAGTTTCACGTATGATGCGCACATGTTTCCGGTCACTCGATTCGTTGAAATCACCCGACATCGACAGTGCCTGAAATATAGTTAGTTTCTCCTTGTAAATTGGAAAAATTCCAGAACCTGCATCTCCAAATACTGTAAATGTTTTATTTGCAAGACTTAACTTGATAACTGCATCTGGAATCAATTCTTTAAAGCGTTTTTCTACTTCTAATGATGCTTCGTTGAGCGTTAATCCTTTAACAGAAATGTTATTGATAAAAGGTAAATCAATAGTTCCATCTGGAAAAACACGATAGGAAATTTGATTTTGCATATTTCCTCCGCCGTTCTCAGGCGAAATTAATTTTGAAATCGTCTCATCAGAGGTTATGAGACGATAAATTAACTCATCGTTAATATTGATACGATAATCTGAATATTCATTTTTTGTATATTCGGGTAAAGAGCGATTTTTTTCTTGCAATAATCGTAAGTTTTTATAATTGTAACACGAGGTAAGTGATAACAATGCCAAAAACATTACAAGCAATCGAGTTTTATTTATCATAAGTAGTTGAAGAACCAATGGTTAATAGATGATATCATTTTAATTAAACGATAGGTTAAGGTGCTGATGTAAAAAAGCTTTTTTTGATAATTACTCCAAAAGAGAATGTAGTTATAATAGTAGAAACTGCTGTCCAAAAGGTTGATACACCAAAAAATTGTTCCTTCATAGGTTGTAAAAAAATCACATCGTCAGGTTCTAAATAATAGTATTCAGAATGTATAATATCTACGCTGCGAATATCAAAAACCTTAATTTGTGAACTGCCATCAATATTTTCTCGAAGTATTTTAATCCTACTTCTATCTGCATAAAACCCAAAATCGCCTGCCATGGCAATTGCTTGAAAAATGTTTACTTTCTCCCTTGTAATTGGAAAACGACCTGACTTCCCAGCACCAATAATACTAAAATACTGACCCATCATACGAACATCTACGGAATTTAACTTTAAAACGGGTTTAATTGATTCCTCAATTGCTCCCTTTGCCTCCCGTAATGTTAATCCCTGTACGTATACTTCACCAACCAATGGTAATTTAATGGAACCATTTGGATGAATCAAGTTGGTGTATAAATCCATCATTTCACCAGAACCAGAGCTTGATCCAGACATCATTTGCATGCTTGAACTTCTACTTCCATTGAATAAAGCATTTGTTTTATCATCGGTGGAATAGACCTGTATATATAATTTGTCACCAACTCTTAGTCGATAATCATTATAGGCGACTGTATCTTTGTAGGCGGGTATAAAGTTTTTGGGCGGTTGTAAGTAATTTATCTGGCGTGTTGTTATACAGGAAGTTAACTGAAAAGCCAACGTCAAAATAAACAAAAGCTTCATAATTGATCTATGCATCGAGGAGTTATTTTTGAGAAATTTGGAACAAAGATAGTCAAAATATGTAATTAGGATGCATGAAGCAATTAAAATGCTGACTAATTTGTGTTTTTTTTCGTTTGACAAATATTGCTTTATAAATGATTTGAAAGTAAATTGTGCAGTATAAATAAATATTCTAATTTTGTGGAATTATTCAGGATCACTAGCTTTAACTAATTCTTAAATCTTTATGACTATCAAATCTCATCTAATACTCATTGTTTGCTTGTCGTTTTTAATTGTATCATGCAATTCAAGAAAAACCGAAGAAAAACTTGCGGATCAACGATTAAGTCATATTGTACAATTGATAAACGATAATTCATTAAATACCGCTAAAATACAAATTGATAGCGTTCACCTACTTTTTCCACGATTGGTAGCTAAACGTAAAATTGCTGCATCTTATTCAGATACGATAATACGTAGGGAAAGTGCCCACACATTGGCTTATTGTGATAGTATTTTGCCAATAAAACAACATGAGTTAGATTCGATACAAAAGAATTTCCGATTCGAGAAAAATGCTAAATATCAAGCAATTGGGAATTATGTATATAAAACACAAATAACTGAGAGCAATAGTAATCGAACTTATTTAAAAACTTATGTAGACGAAAATTCTGATTTTTATTTAATAAGTAATTATTGCGGAGCAAAAATTGAACATACAAGTGTGGAAGTATCTGCCAATGATTTGTTTGCGAATTCAGATATAATTCCGATTTCAGACGCTGCCAATCATAGTTTTAATGACGCAGGCATGCATTGGGAGGCTGTAACTTTTAAAAACAAGGCTGATAATGGAGTTGCAGCTTTTATAACTCAAAACTCAAATTTGCAAATAAAAGTCACTTTACATGGTAAAAAGGCAATCTCTTATTATCTTGCCAATACAGATAAAAAAGCCATAGTGGAAACTTTTAATTTATGGATAGTTAAAAAAGACGTTTCTAAACTTCAAACTGAAATTAAAAAAGCGACAATCAAAATTGAACGAATTAGAGGTCGCCAAAAATAGAAACATCAACAATAGAAAGTCAATTAACTGCGCTTAGAGTTTAGAGTACTGTTATTAGAATTATTGTTAAACTTTTATCGGAAATAAATCAAATACATATAAACCATCGTTTAAGCAATAAAAAATAGAAAAACATGAAGAAAATTTTCAAAGCCCTTTTACTTTGTCTTATCGTTACCTCATCGGTTAAGGCACAAACAACCACTAATGTACAAATAATCGAGTTGAACACACAAAACTTCAAACAAAAAGTTTGGAATTTCGACAAGGATAAAACCTTCAATCGATTCGGTACCCTACCAATCATTTTGGATTTTCATGCAACTTGGTGTCGTCCATGTAAAATGTTGGCGCCTCATTTACAAGCCATTCAAAACAAATACAATGGCAAACTGATTGTATATAAGATAGATGTAGACCAAGAACCCGAATTGGCAAAATTATTTAAAGTTGAAGCCATGCCCACAATTGTGTTTATGGGTAACAAGAAAACTTATAAATCAGAACTAGGTTATCGTGATTATGACGAATTCGAAGCCTTAGTAAAAACTCAGTTCTTTAAAAAATAAATATTTTTCTCCCGCTCATTTTGCAGTTATTCGCAGTTATTCTGTAGATTTTAGCAAAATTAGTGGGAGAATTTTATTTTAATTTGAAATCTCCCAATTTTTCTAGAAACAGCTCCATTAAACGCGAAACTGCATATTTTTCCAACCCATTAATAGGGACTTTAATAAGCTCTTTTAATTTTTCACTTTCTCTTGATATTGTGATTGTTATGAATTGTGCAAAAATCACCCTGTGAGTAAGAATATGTTTCACAGAATTAGATTTTTCAATAATTTCTACTTTCTCTATACCTCCAAAAAACCGATTAAACTCTTCGTCTTCTAACAATTCACTGGTTTCAAATAAGCGATTTGATTCAATCAAAGGAAATTCATACAGATTTTGCCAAATATCTTTTGCTTTTCGCTGCTGAATATAAGTATTACCTTGATATTCAATAAAAATGTAGTTGAAAAAACGCTGTGTCACTTTCGTTTTCTTTGATTTAATTGGCAAAAATGAAACTAATTTTAACTCATTAGCCTTACACAAAAATTTAAAAGGACAATTGTTGCAATCCGGTGAAACTGGAACGCAATGTAACGCTCCAAATTCCATTATGGCCTGATTGTGTAAGCCAGGCTCAAACTTTGATAATAATTCTTGTGCCAAATAGGTAAATTCTTTTTTACCGTTACCGCTGTCAATTGCCGTCTCAATCCCAAACAGTCTCGATAAAACACGGAACACATTTCCATCCACCACGGCAAAGGGTTGATTATAAGCAAATGAACATATTGCTGCAGCAGTATATTCACCTACTCCAGCCAATTTAAGAACATCGCTATGTATTTTTGGAAAAATGCCCCCAAATTCATTTGTAATTTGTCGTGCCGCTTTGTGTATATTTCTAGCCCGAGAATAATAACCCAATCCCTGCCAGTATTTTAAAACTTCATCTTCTTCGGCTTCAGCAAGTTGAGCCACTGTTGAAAAACGTTCAATAAATTTTAAATAATAACTTATACCTTGAACTACACGCGTTTGTTGCAAAATGATTTCGGAAATCCAAATCAGATACGGATCATTAACCTCCCGCCAAGGTAAATTGCGTTTGTTTTGAGAGTACCATATTGAAAGTATAGAAGAAATATTGGGTTTTGAGGAATTCATATTTTTTTATGTGGTTTTTATGCAAACATATTGTTATTGTTTATAGTTCAAAAATATTACGCTTTTGAATCACAAAAGTAAGATAGAAAAAACTGCCTACAAAAAACAAATGATTAAAAAAATGTGAATTCTTTGACTAATTGTCTTATCATCTTATTTACCGTACTTTGTATATTTGCATTTTTGCTTTGAAATTTTAAAATTAACGAGGACGAAAAGGCTAAAAATTATGACTGAACCAAAACTCTATTCCAATTAGCATTCTAATCGACAAAAAAGGGTAAAATAATAGGTCGATACTTGCAAATTTAAGAAATTGAAAATCTTATTCAATCTAAAGTCGCAAAAAACTAAAAAAAAATCGTTTTTGAAGAAAAAAAAACCTGCAATTGTTTTTTAATCAGAATAAAAGCTATATATTTGCAGTCCGTTTGAAAAACTAAACAAAATATCATTTTTTACTAACATATAAATAAAAATTACCCAAATGACTAAGGCAGACATCGTAAACGAAATTGCTAAGAATACAGGAATCGACAAAGCTACTGTATTAACAACTGTTGAAGCTTTTATGGAAACAGTAAAAGATTCACTTTCAAAAAATGAAAACGTGTATTTAAGAGGTTTCGGAAGCTTTATTATTAAAGAAAGAGCAGAAAAAACAGCTCGTAACATTTCTAAAAACACTACAATCATTATTCCTGCGCATAACATTCCTTCTTTCAAACCAGCAAAGACTTTCGTAAGCGTAGTTAAATAATTTATCACACACCTAATTCAATTGAGATGCCAAGCGGTAAAAAAAGAAAAGGACATAAAATGTCAACGCACAAGAGAAAGAAAAGACTAAGAAAAAATAGACACAAGAAAAAGAAATAGTCTAATGGTCTTTAACCATAAAGTCCAAGAAAACAAACTTATAAGCTAAATTCTTGGCTTTTAGTTTGTTTTTTCTTTATAAATAAACAAACCCCAAAATCAAAAAAAAGTGAATAGCGAACTAGTAGTTGATGTGAAAACATCCGAAATTTCTATTGCGCTGCTCGAAGACAAACGCCTTGTAGAGATAAACCAGGAGGGACGTGAAGAACAGTTCGCCGTGGGAAATATCTATATGGGTAGGGTGAAAAAAATTATGCCCGGTTTGAATGCAGCCTTTGTAGATGTTGGTTACGAAAAAGATGCTTTTCTACATTACCTTGATTTAGGTTCCAATTTCAATACCCTAACACAATTTACAACGCAGGCAATTAGCGACCGAAAAAAAGTGCCTGCGATTCAAAAAACAAAACTGCAACCGGAAATTGAAAAAAACGGTTCTATCAACGACATTTTAAAACCGGGACAGGAAATTTTGGTACAAGTAACCAAAGAACCTATCTCTACCAAAGGTCCACGATTGACAGCCGAAATATCCATTGCAGGGAGGTTTTTAGTTCTTATTCCTTTTGCCGAAAAAGTTTCAGTTTCGCAAAAAATTAAAACGGAAGAAGAAAGAATTCGACTGAAACAGCTGATACAAAGCATTAAACCCAAAGGTTTTGGGGTTATTGTTAGGACAGTTGCCGAAGACAAAAAAGGTGCGGAACTTGATAATGAATTGAAAATTTTGGTAAAACGCTGGGAAGAAGCAATCGCCAAAGTACAACAATCAAAAGGAGTTACGCTAATTTTAGAAGAATTAGGTCGTACGGTAGGAATAATTAGAGATTTATTCAGCCCGAGTTTTAAGCACATTCATATCAACGATCCAGAGGTCTTCACAGAGGTGAAAGATTATGTTGAATTAATTGCTCCAGACAGAAAAGATATTGTTAAACTTTACACAGATGATGCTCCGATTTATGATAGTTTTGGAATTACCAAACAAATAAAATCGGCTTTTGGAAAAACTGTATCTTTCAAAAATGGTGCTTATTTAATTATCGAACATACTGAAGCACTTCACGTGGTAGATGTAAACAGTGGTAATCGGTCAAAGGCCGGCAATGATCAAGAGGCTAATGCGCTGGATGTGAATCTGGCAGCTGCCGATGAAATTGCCAGGCAACTTCGCTTACGAGATATGGGAGGTATTATTGTGGTTGACTTCATTGATATGCATGAGAATGAAAATCGCCAAAAACTATTTGACAGAATGCGTGAAAATATGGCCAACGATAGAGCCAAGCACAATATTCTGCCGCTTAGCAAATTTGGACTTTTACAAATGACACGACAACGTGTTCGTCCCGTCATTCACATTGATATTGAAGAAACCTGTCCTACTTGCTACGGCCAGGGACGCACCAAACCATCAATATTATTTACCGACCAATTGGAAAGTAAGATTGATTATTTGGCTAACGAATTAAAAATCAAAGATTTTACATTACATGTTCATCCTTACGTAGATGCTTATATCTCTAAAGGCATTCTATCGATGAAGTGGCAATGGAAACGTAAATACGGAAAAGGTTGTAAAGTAATAGCAGCTCAAAAGCTAGGGTTTTTACAATATAAGTTTTACGACAAAAAGGGAATTGAAATTGACCTACAAGAAGAAATAGAAAAAATATCGTAATTATATATCAGAAAGAGGCTATCCTTAAGTGGAATAGCCTCTTTTTTCATCTCTGATAAAGTTAAAATTACATCGTCAGAATTCAATTTAATCCAAAAAAATCCCATATCTGATTTATTTAGATATAAGATTTTTTTATTATTCTTAAATTGTGAGTTCTACTTATTCAGCAATTCATGCAACAATGTCGGTATTTCATTTGGCTCTTTCGCCACAGGAACACCAGCTTTGTTAAATGCAGCAATCTTTTCAGCAGCAGTACCAGAACCACTCGAAATGATAGCACCTGCGTGGCCCATTCTTTTGCCTGGAGGAGCTGTTTGTCCAGCAATAAACGCAACAACTGGCTTGGTCATTTTCTCGGCAATGAATTGTGCAGCTTGCTCTTCGGCATCGCCACCAATTTCGCCAATTACTACAACTGCAATTGTATCAGGGTCATTCTCGAAGCGTTCTAACAAATCTACAAAATACAATCCTGCAATTGGGTCACCGCCAATTCCGACACAGGTTGTTTGTCCGAAATCATTCAACGTCAATAAGTTTACTACTTCATAAGTAAGTGTTCCACTGCGTGAAATAAAACCGATGTTACCTTTTTTGAAGATGTTTCCAGGAAGTATGCCAATCAATGCTTCGTCGGGTGTAATTATTCCTGGACAGTTTGGACCAATTAATAAGGTTCCATTTTGTTTTAAAAATGGAGTAACTCGTATCATGTCTTGAATTGGTAAACCTTCGCTGATAGCTATCACCAATTCTATTCCAGCTTCTGAAGCCTCCAAAATTGCATCGGCAGCATAAGCTGCTGGTACAAAAATGATTGATGTGTTAGCTCCAGTTGCTTTAACCGCTGCTGCAACCGTATTGAAAACTGGAACACCATCAAGGACTAATCCTTCTTTGCCAGGGGAAACACCTGCTACTACATTTGTTCCGTATTCTTTCATTTTTCCGGTGTGAAATTTACCATCACGGCCGGTTATTCCT
>JBAXAD010000076.1:0-15222 GCA_037142715.1 Paludibacter sp.
GGTATACACCAAGTCGCCACCAAAGTTGAACCCAAAGGAGGTTTTCTCTTCGTTGGAATACAAGTTACTGGTATTGTTGGTAATCAGTGGCGAACCAAAAAGGCGGACAGACCACCGTTGCGGCTGCGTTTCCACTGTGCTTTGCGCCCTACTGCCGGTGGCAATCAACAAGAAAAGCATTGCCCAAAATATATTTTTTTTAATATGTTTCATATCTATTTTTTTTTAATGTGTTGATAGTTGAAAATGAATGTTGGAAAATCACAGATTCGGAATGCATTATTCCAAACCTGTGTTTCTCTCTTCTTATTTTACAATCACGTTTTGAGTTTGTCTGTAATTGCCCAATGAAACTTCTACCGTGTAAACGCCAGGTTTTAAATCGCTGGAATTGATTTGGTAAGCTACTTGCGACTGAACGTTATCGAACCTGTAAGCGCGCAATTGCGTACCGCCTTGACTGAAGATTTTCACGTTCAATGCTCCTTCTTCTTCACCCGACAGTTTCACGTTGAAATTATCGGTGATTAAAGTTGGATAAACCTGTGCTTCAATGGTTTTCAAGGCAACAGTTTTCACTAATGAACTTGCTGAACAAGCATTATTATCAATAATGTTCACCATATAAGTGGCATTCATATCCGATGGAGGCAATACCAGAAATTGGCGATTGTTGACAATGCTTGCTGGCAACGCAGTACCGTTGGAATAAGTCCACAAATAAGAAGCGTATAAATTCAAAGTATTGTCCACTATCAAAATAGAGATATTGTCCGACTTCTTTTTCTCGTAAATTACCGGAATGGTTACGCTGTATAAAGTCACTGCCACGGTTGCCGAAATGTTCTCGCAGCCCGTTGTTGGATTTTTCACGTACAATGCGTAATTGCCCACTCCACTTGCCGGTACTTTGTATTTGCCAGCTTTTTCACCAGAGATGTCTACTCCTTCTTTTCTCCATTGATAGGTCAAATTGGAATCATAATTAGAGCAGACAATATAATCGTTCGGACAAAGTTTCACCTTGTTCGTTGCGCTCGATTGTCCGGCAATTACTGGTTTGTCAGGTACAGTATTAATGGTCAATGCCACTGCTGTACGAGTTGTACTTGCCAATGACAATGTTGCACTCCAACTTTCGGCATAATAAGTAGTTGCCGTAAGTGCGGTGGTGCTTGTCAATACAGTGCCGATTGTAGCAGAATTGTACCAACGAACGGTACATCCCGCAGGTGCAACAGCTACCAAATCGGCCACCGTTCCACTTCCACAAACTGCCTGAGCAGCCGCAGCAGTTGGAGCTACAGGATCCACCTCAATAGTGAAAGGTATTGAAACGCTTCCTCCCGCATTGGTTGCCGTTAAGGTGTAAGTAGTTTTTGCCATCAATGCGGTTGGCTTGCCCGAAACTTCACCGGTAGCAGCATTAAATGTTACTCCAGCAGGTAATGCTGGGCTAATGCTGAAGGTAATTCCTTCGCCTGTTACAGTAGGTTTTATTGAAATAACTCCATTTACATTTGTAACCACGGAACTTTGCAACAAAGCAGTTGGTGGTGAAACACTTGCTGTGGTAAACGTTAGTTCCTCACCATATTCAGTACCTGCACAATTGGTAGCATAAGCTCGTACATAATAAGTTGTTGCAGTTGTTAGATTAGTCAAATTACTGCTAAATACACCAATACCACTTCCATCAGTTGTTTTTGAATTGGCAATAGTTGGCGTTCCAGAAGTATTCCAACATACGCCACGAGCAGTAACCGCTGCTCCTCCATCTGCTGACACATTTCCACCACTCGATGCCGCTTTTAACGCAATGGCCGATATAGCTGTTGTAGAAACAGTGGCTGTGGTCGGTGATTTATCAATACCTTTCACAACAACTGATATGGCTCTGTACCAAACAATATCCTGAGCTAAGGGTTCAAGAAAAGTTGGATATGCTATATCTTTGTACTTGCCAATTGAAGCAGTTGAAACATTAGTAGCTACACCAATATTTACAGGCGCACTTGAAGCTTTTATATTTATAGTACCCGATGTTGGATTACCAATGATTGCAACAGCGTAATATCCACTTGGCAATGATAGAGTACCTGCGGGAACTGCAAATGAAGCATATTCATTTACTCCTCCAGTTACCGAAAACTCAGTTGTTTGGTAAAGCAATGCTTTTGTCGACGTATTATAAATTGCCATTTTTACTTTACCAGCAGATGATGTTGCATCGATATTTACACCTAATTCAGACAAATCATAATTGGAACAACTAGGAATAGTAAACCCAAGAAATAACATTTTTGCAACATCAATGGTCTGTAAACCATCGATTTCATTGAACCTGAGGATATTGGCTGTTCCAACAGGATCGGGCGCGGGTAATGTTTTAAACGTTAGCTCTGCACCATAACTTGTATTCACCGAATTAGTGGCAAACGCACGCACTTTGTAAGTTGTGTTAGCAGTCAAACCTGTCATATCAGCGGTAAATGCGCCAGTTGCTGAAATTGCACCTTTATCCGTTTTACTATCCGTAATAGTTGGACTTCCTGCCGTGTTCCAACAAACTCCATAAGCGGTTGGATTGGCAGTTCCCAAAGCTGTTATGTTTCCGTTTCCAGTTGCTGTTGTTTGCGCAATGTCTGTTACAGCTTGTGTTGTTACTGTTGGGGCGTTTGATACCAAAAGTGTAATGTTTAATGCTTTCATTCCACTAATAGTTATTACAGGATCACCACTCATTCCACCGTATTCTACAAAATAGCCATCTACCGGATTATTATCTGCCCAGTCATCCCAAAATCCATTGGCGAAAAAGTGAGCATAATGTTCAACATTATCCCAATTGTTGGGACCACCAGTACTCCAGTTGTTATACAATCCGCCTACTGCATGACCTCCTGCACTACCATTTCCGGTATAGAATGAAGTTCCTGCCTCAGGTCCAGATACCCATTTCCAATCACCTTCAAGGGCTGAATCGCTTGCGCCAATCCATCCTGTTTTTGCAATTGATTTATATGCAAAATCATTTTCTTCAGCACAGGTAATGGTTGTCAGATAGCCTTTCATTCCAAAATAAGTTTTTGCTTCGGCTGCTGCTTTAGCTGCTGTCCAGTTAGCATCACCTGTAACAAACTGATAATAGTGTGGTGTAGTTGCACCACAAGGTGTAAATGGCAATGCATCTCCAAGGCTGAAAGTAAATGAACGAGAACCTGCAGCTGCAGTGCTATTGCTATTCTGATACTGAATGCTTCGGAAAATTTCCTGATATTGAGCTGCTGTAGCTGTTCCTGTCAACGTAAGCACACCTGTTGATGCTGCATAAGTTGCTGTAACTCCATACAAATTGGCAGGATAAATTATTTTATCTTCCGATGAAACAAATCCTGAATTGATATATACCAATCCATTGTCAATGTTTGTTGTTGAACTTACTGTTGCACTAGGATCTATAACTACTGCTGTAGTATTACCCGAAGTCAACAAAACTGTTCCGTTTGATGTAGTGAGTGTTGGACTGGCTGGTGTTTCAGAAGTGGTAAACGTCACTTCAGCGCCATAACTTGTATTTACCGAGTTAGTTGCAAAAGCACGTACGTGATACATCTGACCTGATAATAATCCTATCATATCAGCTGTAAATGCTCCGGTTGCCGAAATGGCTCCTTTGTCTGTTTTGCTATCTGTAATGGTTGGATTGCCAGCTGTATTCCAACAAACACCATAAGCGGTTGGATTGGCAGTTCCCAAATCAGTAATCGTTCCGTTTCCGGTAGCTGTTGTTTGGGTGATGGCTGTTACAGCTTGGGTGGTTACTGTGGGTGCAGTTTCAGCAGGTGCACTTGGCGAAGACATTACTCTGTTGCCTATACCTGAGCTAGATACAGCTACAAACATACCATTACCGTAAGTTACACCATTCCAGTTATTATCTGCAGGAGTAGTTTTAGCAGTCCAATTGATTCCATCGGAGCTGGTCATTACTCTATTGCCAGTACCTGAGTTTGATACAGCCACAAACATTCCATTGCCAAAGGTTACATTTGCCCATAGATTATCTGCCGCAGAAGTCCTGGATGTCCAAGTAATGCCATCGGGGCTGGTCATTACTTGGCTTGCGCCGTAAGCAGCTACAGCAACAAACAAACCATTGCCGTAGGTTACACTACTCCAACTATTATATACTGCTGATGATTGAGTTGTCCATGTGATGCCATCGGGGCTGGTCATTGCTCTGTTGCCTGATGTAAATGGCGTATACATTGCAACAGCCACAAACTTTCCATTGCCGTAAGTTACACTTGTCCAATAATTATCTGACGCTGAAGTTTGTAATGTCCAGGTAATACCATCAGGGCTGGTCATTACACTTTTGCCTGCGCCTGAACCAGCTACAGCCACAAACTTTCCATTGCCGTAGGTAACACTTGTCCATTGATTATCTGCAGCAGAAGTTCGTGATGTCCAAGTGATGCCATCGGGGCTGGTCATTACCCTGTTGCCTGTTCCATCATACGATACAGCCACAAACTTTCCATTGCCATAGACTACACTTCTCCAACTATTATCTGGAGCAGAAGTCCGTGATGTCCAAGTGATGCCATCGGGGCTTGTCATAACTTTGTTGCCAGTACCTGAGTTAGCTACAGCTACAAACAAACCATTGCCATAGGTAACGGAATACCATCCATTATCTGCTGCTGAAGTTCTTATTATCCATTCGGAAGGATCTGAGTTTGACAATGTTGTAAAGTTAACCTCATCGCCATAACTTGTCCCAGCAGAACTAGTTGCAAACGCACGCACTTTGTAAGTTGTGCCAGCAGTCAATCCTGTAATATCAGCGGTAAATGCACCGGTTGTCGAAATAGGTCCTTTGTCAATTTTACTATCCAAAATCGTAGGCGTACCACTTGTATTCCAGCACACACCATAAGCCGTTGGATTGGCAATCCCCAAAGCGCTAATGTTTCCATTGCCAGTAGCCGTGGTTTTAGCAATTGATGTTACAGCTTGCGTGATAATGGTTGGAGTGGTTGGGATTGCCGAAGTCATTACTCTATTGCCTGTGCCTGAGCTTGCTACCGATACAAACATACCATTACCGTAGGCTACACTATACCATTGATTATCAGCAGGAGAAGTTTTAATAGTCCAATTGAGACCATCGGTACTGGTCATTATTCTGTTGCCTATGCCGTCATAAGCTACAGCTACAAACATTCCATTTCCGTATGTTACACTAGTCCATTGATTATCCGCAGCAGAAGTCCGAGATGTCCAAGTAATACCATCTGGGCTGGTCATTACTCTGTTGCTTACGCCGTAAGTAGCTACAGCTACAAATAAACCATTGCCGTAGGTAACTGAAGACCAAGAATTATATACTCCTGTTGGTTGAACGGTCCATGTGATACCATCGGGGCTCGTCATTACTCTGGTGCCTGATGAATATGCCGTATACATTGCAACAGCCACAAACTTTCCATTGCCGTAGGTAACACTTGTCCAAAAATTATCTAACGCTGAAGTTTGCAATGTCCAAGTAATACCATCAGGGCTGGTCATTACATTTTTGCCTGCGCCTGCGCCTGATCCAGCTACAGCCACAAACTTTCCATTGCCGTAGGTTACACTTGTCCATTGATTATCTGCAGCAGAAGTTCGTGATGTCCAAGTGATGCCATCGGGGCTGGTCATTACCCTGTTGCCTGTTCCATCATACGATACAGCCACAAACTTTCCATTGCCATAGACTACACTTCTCCAAGTATTATCTGCAGCAGAAGTACGTGATGTCCAAGTGATGCCATCGGGGCTTGTCATAACTCTGTTGCCGGTGCCTGAGTTAGCTACAGCTACAAACAAACCATTACCGTAGGTTACAGAAGACCATCCATTGTCTGCAGCTGATGTTCCTAAAGTCCATGAGGTTTGCGCTTGCGATAGCACAGAACTAAAAAATAGCAGCACCATAAATGCTGTTTTCAGAAAAGAAAACTTCCTCAAATGAGGAGTTGGGGGTAAATGATTTTTTGTCATAAGTATTTGTTTTGTTTGTATTTTGTATTTCTAGTTTCTTTTTTCAGCAAAAACGATTTGCTCATAAATTAATCTTGAATAATAGGTTCAATTATAAAAAATTTAAATTGTAATAATTACAAACTGAACATAATTACATTTATAAAGTTCAATTATTAACTATCAAAACTGCATTTCTTGACAAAAGTCAAGAAATAAAGGTATTTGACTCACTTATTGCGTCATTGCAAAGCATTATGGCTACTTTTAGAATATAAATTATTATATTTGCATAGGTATTGTGCTAATATAATTGTTTAACAATAAAGGGAAGATAAGATTTATGTTATCAGAAATTGTCAAAAATAGTCTCGAAGCGTCTATTAGTAGTAATAGCTATATGTCCCCTATAGCCGAAAAAATTGTAGAATTATTTCAGGAAATAGAACGAGTTTCTGATGGAGAGTTTGAAAGTTGCTGTGTAAAGAAAAAGCTCTTAAAAGGCGATTATTTGTTGAGGCAGGGCGAGAGAACCAACAAAATATGGTACATAGAAACTGGTATAGCGCATGAATATATCCAAAAAGGGAAACAAATACTTACACTATCATTTATTTTCCCGAATGTGTTTGTAGATTATTTTCCCAGCACTATCGGTGGTCTTCCTTCACCCCGAAATATACGTTTATTGACCGATACTGAAATTCTTGAAATAGACCATGAGCAGATGATGAACATTGAATCCATTCGGAGTCTGATATACGAAACAAGAAGTTACATTGCCATTTATTATAACTTTGAGTTGCAGGAACGTATGTTTCAGCTACAATTTTTAAATGCACAAGAACGTTATGCCAACCTTATCGAACGCCAACCGTATTTAATTAAAGAAATTCCATCCATTTATTTGGCTGATTACCTCGGCGTTTCGCCCGAAACATTGAGCCGGATCAGAAGTAAAAGCAAGCTGAATAAGTTATTTGAAAACAAATCTACAACAGATTACGTGTTTGAAAAACGAGAGGGGAAATGGAAGACCTAAATGTTTTTTCTACTGGGGGCGCAACTTCGAGTCGCACTCCCAGAAGAAAAGAGAAAACATTTAAATCCATGAAATCTAATTAGTTGATTATTTTTTTATAAATCTATTTGTGCTTTTCATTCCATCATCAGTGATAAAATTCAAGTAATAAATTCCACTCGAAAGAGAAGACACATTAACTACATTGTCGGCTCGCTCTAAATTTACAATTTGACCAAAGATATTCACGCATTCCAAACTCCTAATCACTTTGGGAGATTTGATGGTTATAGTAGAAGTGACAGGATTAGGGAAAATGCGCAAAAAAAAAGCCTACTTAATGAAAAGCAGGCTTTATTCAAATCAAAAAAATGAATTATTTATTTACTAAAGAAGAAATCGCATCTTCTGTTGGGTCTATATTTTGTTACTGGTTCAATCACTTTTCCTTTTCCATTGGCAATAATTCTATTACCAGGAATACCCCAAACCCGCATCATCTCGGCTTTCACCTTGTTGGATCTACGTTGACTAAGTTTTTCGTTATAAGAGATATTTCCCATAGCATCACAATAACCTCTTACCTCAACTATCAAACTTGGGTCAGCTTTCATTTTTGCAGAAACTTTGCGTATGGCTTCCAGCGCAGTATCGTCTAAACCTGTTTTATCAAAATCGAAAAATACGGCAGGCATATTATCATCTACTTTTGGTAATGCATCTTGTTTCACAGTAACCTTAGTAATCACTTCTGGCATTACAATTGTTCTGCCCCAAAAATCAACAGGAGTATTTAAAGGTGTATGCGGTTCTTTGTCTCTAACATTGGGCACACCATCTTTATCATCATCAGGACCATTCTCTGAAAGTAAATTTGTCAATGAATCAATCTTAGTATTTTGTTCAGCCATTTGAGTTTTGAAAATACGGATGATTGAATCCAACTTCGCATTGGTTTTTTCCTTATCATTATCAATTTCGGCACAGCATGGTGGATCAAATTGATTCATGTCTATATTACGGCGGTGATCACGCTTTTTTAAACTATTAAATTTATAGCGCAAATAAACCATACCCGAACCAATATAATCATTTGTTACACCTTTATAATTATAGCGTGGGTCACCCTCCATATTATCTTTATTGTAAGCACGATAGTGAATTTTTCCACCTATTGCATATAACTTTGAGATATTATATTCTAATGAGAAAGTAACAGGAATGGATAAAGCTTGACCAGGTAGACTTATAACGGGAGAATTGTCAGGGTCTGGAGATCGGTAATTGGACTCGTAAGCTGCATACCCTATACCTATGGCACCCAAAATTGAAACCTTCGACCGAGAACGAGGCAATATCAGTTTCGTAAAATTGATGGTTGCATTTATATCACTGGTATTTAAAGGCGTATAAAATGATATATCATTATTTCTCCCACTCAATGGAAAATGATAAAAATCAAGTGCTAAACCCCAAATTGGACTGATGGCATACTCTACCGTACCACCATAAGAAACTTCATTAATAGATTGTGGCAATAGCTGCATTCTACTTTGTGATACATCACCGTCAAAAATACAAAAACCAGTTTCGATAGAAGCCGACCAAATAGAGTATTCGGATGATTGCGAGAAACCATTTAAAAAGGGTAAAATTGCCAACACAAAAACGAAAATCTTTCTCATAAAAATAGTATTGAAGCGCAAAAGTAATATTTTTATTCTAAAAAAAAGGACTTCTACGGTTAAATTAAATACATAAACTCTGGAGTTAATTGGTTCATTAAGAGCAATTCACATCTCAATTCACGCTGGTTACACCTTCAAGATTTTATTTGAGATATGTTCCAATTTCATTTAAATGTATTAAGTCCTAAGGGTGAGGGAATTAACTGATTATTTTTTTCTATTCTATTGGGAGTGCCACTCTGATTCGCACTCCCAGTTGAAAAGAAAAAAACAGGATAACATTACTCAATCCTGTTCCTATTATTTCTAGTAATAGCATGACTTCAAGTCATACTATTACTTGCTCGAATACTTGCTCCATATAGTCGGAGTGCGACTCCAAGTCGCGCCCCGACTATATTGAACTAACAGCGTCAAAAGCTTCAAAACACAATTTTCACATCTTCTTTATAATGTTGTAATGTGCCGTTTAGGCTGGCTGTCCAACCATCAATAAACACTTTCCCCGTTGCTGAGCCTGTCGAAGCATTTTTAATGGCGTTTGAGAAATCATCGCTGTTTACTTTTTCGGAATTGGTAATATAATAATTTGTTCCAATTTTGTAAACGCAACCTTCTACCACCGTTTCGGGAGTTTGTGTTGGTTCATCAACACCAATGCTGAAAATCATATTGTAAATACGTGACAAGGTGTCGTTATTCTCGTATTTCATTACAATTTGCTCGCCTTCTACAGCTAACCTTGGTGCTTCTACGCTGTCAAATACTTTGAAACCAATGTCTAGCCCCCTAACCCCCGAAGGGAGAATTTCCTCACTAAACAAATTTTGTGAAGTATCTACTGCGGAGGGATTTAGTGAGGCTGCAATTTTCTCTCCCGCTCGTCTCAAACGCTCTATAGTAATGCTCGAAATTACTGGTGGCAAGTTGTTGTCTATACAAAATTTATACGCTGGCTTATCTTCTTTAATTGGCTCATCTATTTGACACAAGATATATTTACGATTACCACCATCTTCTGTATTGAGTTGCATTACAGCGTGTCCTGTCGTTCCGCTACCTGCGAAGAAGTCAAGAATGAGAGAATCTGAAGAAACAAATACTTGAAATAATTTTTTAATAACTCCTTCATCTTTTGGAAAATCAAACACTTCATTGCCATTAAACAATTCTTTTATTTTAATTGAACTTGCTCTTCTATCTTTATAAAATACGGACTCAAATAATTGAAATTCATTATCCTTTAGGTATCTTTTAAAAACAGGCAATTTGTCATCATTTCTAAATTCAATAATTCCTTTATTGTATGCAGTCCAAAAATCTTCTTCTTTACCGAAAGTCCATCCTCTTGAAGGTGGCAATATTTCTTTATTATTTATCGGGTTAATTACAGAATACTTGCCACCACCAACACGTGAAACATTATCCATACAATATACGCCTGTACTATCAATATTACAATAATGTTCGTGTTGTTTACATTCTTCAGGTGCATTTTTGAACCATTTTTTTAATTCAGCAGAAGCCTGTAAAAAGTTATTTTTATTTTTAACCAATAAAAGTTGCGCTTGTTTATATATTTCATCAAGACCAATTTTAGATTCTCTCCAAATTATATTGTTTTTATCAATTGAGTTTAGGTTTTTTGCATAAAATAGTATATACTCGTGTGAAACGGATATATACTTTGCAAGATTTCTTTTTCCTCCTCTCCAAATAATTTGTCCAATAAAATTCTCTTCGCCAAAAATTTCATCACAAAGCAACTTCATATTTGCTTGTTCATTGTCGTCAATACTTATAAAAATAACACCGTCATTACTTAGTAAATCTCTTGCCAACAAAAGACGAGGATATATAAACGACAACCAACCATTGTGGCTTTTTTTAGTTTTGAAACTAAAGTCCATACGGGCAAAATCGCTTTCGCTCAAGTTTGCCAAGCCCAGCACTTCGGCTTCTTCTTTGTCGAACTTGTCGGGATATACAAATTCATCACTCGTGGTGTTGTAGGGCGGGTCAATGTAGATACACTTAATTTTTCCGCTGTAATGGGTTTTCAATATCTTTAAGCTGTCGAGATTATCACCCTTTAAAACCAAGTTTTGGGTGGTGTCAATATCTTTGCTCAGTACAGTGTTTAGATGAAGTTCCTTTTCTGATTTTTGTGCGTACTTTGCCCTTGCCACGTTTCTACCCACAAAATTGAGACCATAGCCGTTTACTTTTTCGTCAACTGGTAAACCCAAAATGGCTTTTAGTTCGTCTAATTTCAGTTCATTATCACGGATGACTGTCGGGTAGTTTTCTTTCAGAAAGTTCAACAGTTTGTTTTCACTAGTTTCTGTGTCTATCACAGCATATCCTGCATTTGTAAATTCTTCGTTTTGTGTCATTTTTTTTTCTTTTTAATTGCGTCGGGTAAATTGCGTCAGGCTTTAGCCCGTAATCCGCTCAACCGCTTTTAGCGGTTTGTCGGATGATGCAAATGCTATTTCAAATTTCCACCATTTTATTATTTGCACACTGCCAATCAATTGCCTCCAGCTTTAGCTGGAGGAAAATGAGAGAAATTGTCTTCGGCTTTAGCCCAAAATATTGTCATTTTCGGCTGAAGCCAATTGTTTTTCCATTTCTTTGAATGGGCTGAAGCCCAATCCTATTGAACCAAGTTTGCAACACATCAATCACATTATTTTTAATGATTTTCATCAATTCCCAATCAATTTTCCAACATTTCATTCTTTGCACAATGCCAATCAATTGCCTCCAGCTTCAGCTGGAGGCAATTGATTGCGTCGGGTAAATTGCGTCGGGCTTTAGCCGGTAATCCGCTCAACCGCTTTTAGCGGTTTGTCGGATGATGCAAGTACTATTTCAAATTTCCACCATTTTATTATTTGCACACTGCCAATCAATTTCCTCCAGCTTTAGCTGGAGGAAAATGAGAGAAATAGTCTTCGGCTTTAGCCCAAAATATTGTTTTATAGTTTTCGGCTAAAGCCATTTTTTTTCCATTTCTTTGAATGGGCTGAAGCCCAATCCTATTGAACCTATCCTATTTCGAGTCATTAATCAAACTTGCCAATTGAGTAGTGTTGATACGTTCTTTAAATGAGACTTTAATGTTTTCGCCGGTCTGAGCCTGTCGAAGACGGTAATATTCGTTCAGTGCTTCAAAGTATTTCTTGGCAAAATCAATCTTTGCTTTTTCATCTTGGGGTATTACCGTAGAAGATTTGTAGCCTTTGGCTTCCACTACAAGGAAAATTTTATTGCCCTCCTTGCTTTTTATGGCGTAGCAAAAATCTGGATTGTATTCTCCCAAAGGTGTTTTGATTTTGAGGCGTGGCAGTTTGCCAAAAATTTCTATGCTTTCCATAATGGGGTCTTGTTCCACAATTTCCAATTCAAAATCGCTGTCGTATTCAATCACTTCTTCAAATACCCAACGACTTTTCATGCTAAATTCGGCAGTAATATCTTTTTGAAATTTCCCTACGCTTCCTGTATCTAAATAGGTTTTCCCATAGTGAACTGAGCTTGTCGAAGTTTCGGTTTTAAATACATTGGGCGAAATATTTCCGTTAATGCCATCATATTTTACGTTGGCTTTAATCATTGCCACCAAATTTTTACGGATGATTTCGGTAATTTCTCGTTGTGCTTGAGCGGGATTGTTGCAAAGCATTTTGTTTTTAAAATCACTGCTCAATACATTAAAAACCTTTACCACAAATGCAATAGGTGTTTTGGTATTGTTTGCCAATGTGCGAACCAATTCCAAATAATCAACTTTGCTTTTGTACGAAACTGTGTCGGTTAACTGCTCTGTAATTGAACCTTGCTCACCGATTTTATTTACGTTGAGTTCGGCACGCTTGGTTTGCAACAAAATTTCGTCAATTTTCACTGATTCAATTTCCGTTTTTATGTTTTCAATCAGCTGCTTTTCTTTTTCTTCTGTTAGCGTGTCCAAAACATAAAAGGCATTTTTATTAATGGTGTTCCACAAGTCTTGAAACTCTTGAAGGTGGGTTGCCTTTATGAAAATTCTCTTTTTCTCTTTTTTCTTTTCAGCTTTTTGAACGTATTGGTTTGCATCGGTGGCAAACAAATTTTCCAAGGCTTTTACTTGTTCTTCGGGCAAATTTTGTTGTTTCAGAATGGCGGAAAACTCAGGCGATTTCTCGTAAATCTTTTGTCCGTCAACTATTGCTTTGCGAACAATCATTTTGTTGTCTTTCAGCACATCATCAATCAACGAAACAACGACATCATCACTAAAACCTGATTTTTCTTTGAGGATTTTGGTGAGTTCTTGTTCGGTAAATGTGTCGGCAACAAAAAACGAATTGCTTAAAATCTCGTTTTGAATCCCCTCTACAAAGCCATGTTCTTTGCTCGAAACCACCACATCGAGGTTGTTGATTTTCCAAAATGCTTCTTGGTCGTCATTTAAGTTTTTCAGTGTGTTGCGTTGCAAGTTTTGATTGACGGAAATTCTCAAGCCACGCCCAATTTGTTGCAGTTTTGAAATTTCGCTTCCTTGGTTGGAAAGTTTGCATAAAGTAAACACATTCGGATTGTCCCAACCTTCCTGCAATGCCCAAATAGAAAAAATAAATCGTGTTGGACTTTCAAACGACAGCAATTTCTTTTTGTCCCTCAAAATTTCGTCAACACCTGCTTTTACTTTATCATCGGCATTTCCTTTGTCGCCCGAAAAATATCCTTTGTGAACTTGCAGAGCGTTGTCGCTGTCAAAATCGTTTTGTAGATATTGCAGGTATGGAGACGTTGCATGCAACGTCTCTACGATTTCAGTGTGTTGTTTTTTGTATTCTTCTTCAAAAAGAATTTTGACTTTCGGATTCTCGCCTCGAAACAAACTGGTATCACTTTCGATAAAAAACAAGCTAAGTGCTTTAATGCCTAGCTCAAATAACGCTTTCTCTTTTTGAAAATGTATTTTAATGGTTTCACGAATCATGGCTCGCAATGATTCGTCCGACAAAGAATAATTGACTTTCTCTATGCTGTCGTCCGCTAAAACAATGCTGTCTTTGTTGATTTTCTTGATGCTTTTGCCATTGAAAAGTTTTCCTATTCCCAATTCTTGTTTGGCTATAATGCCGTTGGTCAATGTACTTATAATGGCTTTTTTATTATCAATGCCAATCAATGTATCGGTATTTTCAACCACATCTTGTGTATAAACCACAATTTTCTTTACCAAGTTTTGTCGGAAAGAAGAAATACTGTCCAATACATAAGCTACATTCGACAATACTAAACTGTCTTTCTTTCGGGGAAATGTGGCACCAAAGCGCAAGTAGTAATTGTCGAAACCCTCGAAGTATTTTTTAAACGCATCACCTTCAAAACGGTGTGGTTCGTCCATAATCACTATTGGATGCAAGCGTTTCAAACATTCCAAATACGATGTTGGCGGCTCTTGATTGTTGACAAATAATTCAGGATTGTTTATGTCGTTTTGTAGCGGACGATTCAGAATATTATCACTGCTGGCAAATGAACTTGGTGTCATTACCAATACCGATAAATGGGATGTGCCAATAAATTGTTTTACAGCAGAAATGTTTCCGCTTTCGTACACAAAGGTCTCAATTTCTTTTTCTTTTTCGTTGGCGTAGAATGCTTTAAAGTATTCTTTTGTATCCTCTAAATTTGTTTTTGTTCCTTCGCGAATGGGAACGGTGGGAATAAGTACAATAAATTTTTTGTAGCCAAAATGCTTATTGAGTTCAAATATGGTTTTGATAAACGTGAACGTTTTTCCCGTTCCGGTTTCCATCATTATATCAATGTTTTTGGAGTCTTGAACTGGAAATTTGTATTTGTTCTGAGTGTGGTGTGCAGTAAGTACATCGGCAAACTTAGTGTGTTGGCGTAAGTTCTCAAAAAGGCTAGTGATATTACTTATACAGTCCTCTTGATAGGATTGCAGCTCATATTGAAATTGTTTGGGTATCATGGCTTTGCTTACGCAATTAGCCATTGGTCAAGATAAGAAATTTCACAGCACAAAAAAGGCGTGAGTTTTTTCTTATCCGCGTACGAGGCCCTGAGAAGCCCACCAAAAAAGATAAGTCAAACACCCACGCCATTTGGCGTGAGCATTTGCTAACTGAATCATTTTTTGGTTCGCTTATTGAAATTTCTCAGGTTTCGTACGCGCGAACAATAGCTAAATGCTATTTATAAAATGTTGAAATTGTTGGCATTGCATCGATTTGTTGTCGATGGGTATTTTGTTTTGTTGGTAATTTTGTTTTGGGTTCACGTAGAGACGTTGCATGCAACGTCTCTACAGGATGACCGGAATATTTCCCGACCCGATTACGAATTGCAAATGTACGCATAAGATTTGTTTTTTACAATTTAGTTATTAAAATATATTGCAGTGTGAGTAGAGACGGGGCGCGCCCCGTCTCTACTGGGGCAGTAATGATTGCTAAC
>JBAXAD010000077.1:0-15192 GCA_037142715.1 Paludibacter sp.
CATTAAGATTTGTGAGCTTAGCGTATCCAACATATCGCAAATGAAGGAGATTATTACCGTTGCTGAAAAAGATGCTTCCAACTGGAGAAAAACTACTTTAGTGGAACGAAGCAATATTTTGTTTCAGGTTGCAGAAAACTTGAGCAAAGACAGGGGAAATCTGATTGGGTGCATGTCGGCTATCACCGGAAAAACCTTTGCAGAAGGCGATGTGGAAGTATCGGAAGCCATTGATTTTTGTAGGTATTATCCAATTTCGATACAACAGTTTGCCAATTTGAAAAGCGTAACTCTCAGTCCCAAAGGGATTGTGCTGGTGATTCCGCCATGGAATTTTCCATTGGCAATACCGGTTGGTGGAGTGGCAGCAGCATTAATTGGTGGAAACTGCGTAATTTTAAAACCTGCAACGGTAGCATTTCCAGTAGCTTGGGAGTTTGCCAAAAGTTTTTGGGATGCTGGCGTTCCGAAAGATGCATTGCAGTTGGTTTGCACCGATGGACGAGAACCATTGAATTATCTTACTACGCATCAAGCAGTTAAGCATATAATTCTCACAGGTGGAACAGATACCGCGTTTCATTTATTGAGGAATAATCCAACCTGTCCACTTTCGGCCGAAACGGGAGGAAAAAATGCCATTATTCTCACTGCCAGTGGCGACCGTGACCATGCCATTCAAAACATCGTGACTTCTGCATTCAGCAATGCTGGTCAAAAATGCTCTGCGTGTTCTTTGTTATTGCTCGAAAAAGAAGTGTACAACGACCCTGATTTTAAAACAAAACTTACCGATGCAGTTAACAGTTTGCATACTGGAAGTGTGTGGGATGGCAGTAATGTAGTGGGGCCAATGATAACTAACGAGAATGAAAAACTGCTGCAAGCCATCAATAATTTGGAAGAAGGTGAATGGTGGTTGGTAAAACCCCAATTCGTTGACAATAGGCGTTATATCCTAAAACCCTGTGTGAAATGGGGCGTAAAGCGTGATAGTTATACTTTTAAAAATGAATTGTTTGCACCATTATTGGCAGTAGTTTGCATTGACGATTTAAAACATGGCATTGAGTTTGTGAATGCATCGGAATACGGGTTAACTTCAGGTCTGCAAAGTCTGGACGAAAACGAACAAGAGCTTTGGAGAAACAGCATTGAAGCTGGAAACCTGTATATTAATCGTGGTATTACCGGTGCTATTGTAAGTCGGCAGCCATTTGGAGGCATGAAACGGTCTGCATTTGGCGGTGGCATTAAAGCGGGTGGAAAAAACTATGTTTCGAGCTTTGTAAATATTAAAAAGAATGCAGATAGCATCAAAAATAGTGGCATATTAATAATGCCAACAAGATTCAAAGCTTTCAGCAAATTATTAAATTCTGATGAAAATATCCGCTTTCAAAATGCAGTTGATAGTTATTTACTCAACTGGAAAAATGAATTCTCACAAGAACGTGACATTCATCATAAAATGGGTGAGCAAAACATTTTCAGGTATTTACCATTGAAAAACATAGTTTTACGCGTAAATGAAACTGATGAATTGTGCGACATTTTAATGATATTGACAGCTGCTATGATTGCTAAAACACCAATCACATTGAGTATGAATGGAAATGAAAAACAGTTGCAAAGTCTTAAAAACAACAATAACAGCGAATATAACCATATTGAACAGACTGAATCCGAGTTTTTGAAAGACATGAAAAAATATGAACGGGTAAGAACTTGCAGCAGCGCACTTTCAAAAGAATTTTACGAACATGCAGCACAGCTTGGAAAACACATTGCGACAGCAAAACCACTTACCGAAGGTCGTGTGGAACTACTTCATTACCTGAAAGAACAAAGTATTTCCTTTGAATATCACCGCTACGGAAGTATTACTGATGCGATGGAATAACTTTACAATTCTTGAAATAATAATCAAACAATTAATTGCCGCGATAATTACAATAATTATTGCGGCAATTTTTTATGTCAATCAAATGGCTAATAAACAAATCATTATCGACTTTTGACACTTTCAATATAATCAAAGATATGTCGCAATTTAACTAAAACTAAAGCTCAATCTAAATGTACATTGAAATCAAGAATTATTATAAAAAAAATGAGAGCAAAAGGTTTCAATTTAAAATACAAAATCTAAAGCATAATTCTAATCAAACTTAATATTAACTGTAAATATTTTTTTAATCAAAAAACATCCTCTAAATTTGCTCAGATTAGATTTATAAAATAAGATTTATTATTCAAATTCTTCAAATAAAAGACTTTTTCCCTCTACTCAAAAACAAGAAATCATGACTTTTAATATTATAACAAGAAGATATCAATTTTCCTTATTCGTTTTAGCACTAACGTTATTTAGTTGTATTACAAATGAGTATGATTTATCAAAAGGTATAAACACTGATATTACTGTTGGAGGTGATTCATTAGCACTTCCCATTGGCAAAACAGATACAATTTTTCTGGGAAAATTGATTAGCAGTAAAGACATTTCTATACTTCAAAAATCTGATAGTGGGTTGTATTCTATTAATTTGAAAGATTCAACTCAAATTAAAATTGATGCTATAAATCCTATTTCTTTCTCTGTTGCAGCGATTGATATTACTCCGATAAGTATCAATTTCGACATAGTTAAATTCCCGTCGCTACAATTTAATCCAATTAATATCTCAACGACACTTCCAATACCAGATTTAAGTATACAGGGTAAAACTATCAACAAAATAGATTCAAAATTTTCGTTGAGCAAAGAATTAGATTTACCGCCATTCCCAACCAAAAAATCAACTATTTCAAATGCAACTAAATCAAAGGCAATTACTTACAATACTGGGTTAATATCCTTCAAAGATTCAAAAACTATTGATCAAGAATTAAATTTCACTTACCCTGCAGAATTGAAGAAAATAAACACCATATATCTGACTAACAATAGAGTAACATTGACATTTGATAAAACAGCTATCAACAACCTCAACCTATCATCACAAAATGATACAATAAAAAACTTTAGAATTGACTTTCCTTCAGAATTTATTTTATCTTCAAATCAGGGACAAGGGTCAAAAATTGTTGGAAGTTCATTTATCATCGAAAATGCGATTCTGGCTAAAACAGAAAATATTTATACTGCAAGTTTTTTGATTGAAAAAATGGACATGTCAAATTATCCTCAAGATGGAAAGTTAAATTACCTAAAAAGTATTCCTTATAGCATTGACTATTCAATTGAAGGTGAAGCTGATATAATAAGCCTACCTATAAAACTTCAGGTTGTCATTTCACTTTTGGCTGAAATGGAAATTGATGATATGGATATAGAAACAAAACCTTTTGAAATTTCCGTGGACCCAAGTATTAGCACTATAAATCAAACAATTAACGATATCCCGGATGACATTTCGGAAGTTAAATCACTTACCTTTGAAGATGGTGCTAGTTTGGAATTGAATATTGGTGATCCGGGAATTTCACCATTTGAATTTATTGCAGGAAACTGTAAAATTGATTTGCCCAAATTAATCGATTTTAAACCATACAATGGGCTGAATACAAGCACGAATGAATTAACAATTCCATACAACAAATTGTTTGAAATTAAAAATATTGGAATAGCAGGGATTAAACTAAACAAAACCATTACAAACCAACAAATTACGATTTCTGATGAGTTGAAAAACAGTATCGATGGATTAACTGTAGCTGGTGTCACGTCAAAATTAAACTCGCTGAAAGGTCTAAAAGACAAAAAAATCAATGTCAACGCTACCTTTAATGGATTGAAAATTAAAGATGCATCTATAGTTTCGAAAAGCATTACCATTGCAATTCCTAATCAAAAGACTGACATTGATATCAATCAATTTATAGCTAAAGATGTAAAAAGAATTTACAGCATTTCCTTAAAAACACCGTCAAAAATAACATTCAACATTAACATCAAGAATCTTCCAACTAGTATTGATTCTTTATTTTTCAAGAATTACAGCATCAAAATGCCTAGTTGCCTGAAATTTAAAGCTGGTGATGTGAACAGTAATAATGAAGTTATTTTAAATCGTGGATTTAAAGTAAGTGAAGGATTTACGAAAACATTATCACTTGAAAAAATTGATTTCGGTGCTTCTGGATATGATTTGGTGGATGGTATGTTTGCATTGCATGAAGCAGTTAGCTTGCAAGGTAATGCGTACATAAAAAGTGCGGATTTGAATTCAAGCGAAATCAATAAAATTGATATAAGTTCTTCAATATCAATTGGTGATATGGCATTGTCATTATTAGAAGGTAAAATAGCTCCAGTAATAAACCCAATCATTCAAGACATTAAACTTGACCTGCCTGAGGCATTAAAAAATGAAAATAACAATTTGGACATTAAAAATCCAGTAATATCAATTGAAATCGGAAATAGTATGGGAATTCCACTTGATATCACATTAAAT
Organism: Paludibacter sp.; assembly: GCA_037142715.1. GTDB lineage: Bacteria > Bacteroidota > Bacteroidia > Bacteroidales > Paludibacteraceae > Paludibacter. The sequence goes on from JBAXAD010000077.1 coordinate 4,464, forward strand.
ATCACACCTTTAAATAAAGGTACCATTATTGCAAATTCAACAATTATTAGTCCTGTATTGCATATTGCTGCCGCAACAGTATTGGGACAAACAACTTGGAGTAAATTTCGAATTTCGAAATCATTGGAATTCTATCCCGATGGTTTTACGTCAATTCCAATTGCGAATTTACCCAATCTGCTAAAAATTATTCCGGATGAAATAGCCATCAATATAACTCCAACGGTTGTTGGTGAAAAGCATTATGTAGATTTATATTCAGCAAAAAATCAATTGGACCTTAAATTTAATGTGAATGTACCTTTGGATTTTGGTCAAGATTTCAAAATTCAATATAAAGACACGATTTCGGACTTAAAAAATAAATTGTTGGATGTTTTAAAAATGACCAAAAACGTTGATATACTTGCAGTTGTGGAAAGTAAAATTCCTATGAGCCTAGCATTAAATTTAAAACCTTTGGACGGTAACAACCATGAAATTACAGGAATTACGATAACTGCCGACTCCATCTTGTACGATAGTAAAATACCCCTAGTTTTTGGTTTAAAAGAAACTGAAAGTGGAGCTTTGGGGAAATTAGACAAATTTATTTATACAATTTCTGCGAGCAAGAATATTGCAACTTCCATGATCCCGCTTAAGTCTAATCAATTTATAATATTGGAATTAAAAGCACGTTTGCCAAAAGGAATAACCTTGTCCAAATAGAGACGCAAATAAATTAATCCAATATCAAACAGAGTTTAATGAATTAAATATGAGACTCTAGCATAAAATCACATTGAAATAATATCTTTTTTAACCATTAAAACACAAACTGAACATTATCATTTACAAATCGAAATATATTCAATGAAAAGAACTATTATATCGTTAGCAATATTGATTTTGACATTATTGAGCGCTTCAGCACAAAGCGTACAATCCACTTACTTTTTAAATGAATGGAGCCACAGACATACTTTAAATGCAGCTTTTGCCCCAGAATATGGACATTTATCATTAACAATTCTTGGTGGAATTCAATTAAATTTGGCATCAAATACTGGACTTTCAAACTATTTGTATCATTACAATGATGGATTCACAACCTTCCTTCACAGTAGTGTAAATGGAACTGATTTTATCAGCAAACTCAATCTCAATAATACAATAAATCAAGGCATAAATTTAAGTTTGCTATCGTTTGGGTTTTATACTGCTCAAAACAGCTTTTGGTCATTTGATGTAAATTTGAAACAAGATTTAAACATAAATATCCCTATTGATTTTTTCCGTCTTGCAAAATTAGGAATGGAGCATCAATCAAATAGCTTTGACCTTAAAAACCTTTATGTCAATCAAACCAACATTGCAGAAATATCACTTGGTTATTCCAGAGATATAAATTCAAAAATCAGAATTGGTATTAATGCTAAACTTCTAGCTGGATTAACATCTGAAAGAATTAAATACAATCAGTTGGATATTACACTCGCTAATAATCAATATAAAGTAAATGCCTCTGGCGAATCATTAATTATGGCTGAATTTGTATCTTTTGATAAAGACTCAAATAATTATTACGATTTCACAAAAAACAAATTAGATATCTCAAAGTTGAAACCTTCAGGAATTGGAGCAGCCATCGATTTAGGTATAACTTACAAACCGTTCAAAAGATTAACGCTTGCGGCCGCCGTTAATGATTTGGGCTTTTTGAAATGGAATGCTTCTTCAATAAAAAGAGGTGTTGCTACAAGTAACGTTTTATTTAATGGATTTACGAATATAAATGTCGACAGCTTAAATGTCAGCAGTCAAGTGGAGCAATTGAAACAAGATGCTGGTAAGCTTTTGAAATTCAAAGAAGTGGGGTCAAATGAGAATCTCCAAGAAAACATACCATATACTTTAAACTTATCAGGCGAGTTCAGTGTTTTTGCAAACGACAACCATGACATACTTCTTGGGATGCTTTACCATAGCTACAATTCACCTTATAAAAAGGTAGAAGAAATGGTTGGAGCTGTTACATTAAAACCCTTTTCGTGGTTTACTGTTTCTGGCACTTGCGAACTACTGAATAGCAATTTTAACCGTTATGGACTTGGGATTAATTTTTCACCAAAGTGGATAAATTTGTACATTGCTTCTGATTATATAACTCCCAAAGTTAACCATCAGTTATTGCCATACGAAAAATTCGATTTAAACCTGACCTTCGGAGGAAGTTTAGTATTGGGCAAACCGAAAGATTCAGATAAAGACGGTGTGGTTGACCGAAAGGATAATTGTCCGCAAACGCCTCTTCATGTGTTAATAGACAAAAAAGGTTGTCCAATAGACTCTGATGGAGACGGGGTTCCTGATTATCTCGACAAGTGCCCAGTCACGCCAAAAGAAGCCAAGGGAATGGTTGACACATCGGGTTGCTTGTTAGATACTGATGGCGATGGAGTTCCTGATTATTTAGACATTTCACCCAATACGCCAATTGCAGCTCGTGGATTTGTTGATAAACAAGGTTCCCCAATGGATACAGATAAAGATGGAATTGCTGATTATCTTGATAAATGTGCTAATACACCAGCCGGAATTACTGTTGATTTTAATGGTTGTCCTGTTGACAATGATGGTGACGGAGTTCCTGATTACCTAGATTTATGTCCTGGAACACAACCGCAAGCTCGGGGTATGATAGACAAAAACGGTTGCCCACTCGACACAGATGGTGATGGAGTTATGGATTATTTGGATTTATGCCCAAATACAGCTATAGAAGCACGTGGATTTGTAAACAATAATGGTTGCTTAAATGATACCGATGGAGATGGGGTTCCTGATTATATAGATAAATGCCCTAATACAACCGCTGCTGCTTTTGGAATGATTGATAATAACGGTTGTCCAAAAGATACTGATAATGACAGCATTCCTGATTATTTGGATAAATGTCCAAGTATTCCTGGTACAGTTTCAAACAATGGCTGTCCAGAATTAAAAAAAGAGGTGAAAGTTTTATTTCAAAAGGCACTTCAAGGAATACAATTTGAAGCAGGAAAAACTGTTATTAAAGCAAGTTCATTTGTTATATTGGACCAAATTGCCAAAGTACTTAATGATAATCCTACATATATAATTGAGATACGTGGACACACCGACAATGTTGGCAAACCCGAAATAAACTTATTTCTGTCTGAGAATCGGGCTGCTGCAGTTCGCAACTACCTAGTCAATAAAGGAATAGTAGGATCTAAAATGACTTCAAAAGGATTTGGTGACACTCAACCTGTAGTGCCAAATAATACAAAAGCAGGAAAAGCAAAAAATCGAAGAGTTGAATTCTTAGTTAGCTATTAAACGTTACTTATTTTTTAAAGGGAATTGTTTATACAATTCCCTTTTTCAATAAAACACCAAACAAACAGGTGCTCCCACTTCCAATCGTTTTCCGGTATCCGATAAACTTCCAGTTTTTTTGTCACGCTTAAATACCACAATATTATCACTTTTTTGATTGGCTACTAGCACGAAATTTCCATCGGGAGTAATGGCAAAATTACGAGGCCCATTGCCACCTGTTGAAACCTGCGAAACGAAACTTACTGTGCCATCCTTTTTTACTGCAAAGCAGCTAATATCATTGATGGTTCCTCGGTTGGTTGCATATAAAAAATTGCCATCGGGCGAGAGATGAATATCCGCAGCTCCTGTTTCAAGACCATTTTTCTTTACTACTGAGGTTTCTTGCAACAATTTCAATTTGCCAGCTTTCATTTCCAAAACTGAAAGAGTACCATCCATTTCTTGCAACAAATAAGCACGTTTTCCATCTTTGCTGAACGTGATATGTCGTGGCCCACTGCCCGCTTTAACCTTGATGCTATCGTGAGGAATTAAAGTGTTGTTGGTGCCGTTTGGATTATATTTATAAACCGTCACTTTATCTGTTCCTAAATCATTGGCCACCAAATATTTTTTATCTGGTGTAAAAATAACCTGGTGTACATGCGGTTCCTTTTGTCGTTTTGGGTCAATACTGCCCCCTTTGTGCTGAATTAATTGCTGCAACTTTGTGAGTGAACCATCCATATTTCTTCCAAAAACAGAAATGCTGCCTCCCGTATAATTGGCCGTAATAACATGTTTATCAGACACTGAAATAAAACATGGATTAGCTCCGTTGGTCTGAGATGAGTTTATCAATGTTAGTTTTCCCGCATTTTCATCAAAAGAAAAAGCATTGGCAGCACTTCCTTTTGAACTTTCGTCTACTGAATAAACAAATTTTTTATCGGGTGCAATGGCCAGATAACTTGGATTGGAAATACCTTTCACCAGCGACTTTTGAGTAAAAACTCCCTTTTCCAAGTCAACATCGTAACTATTAATCCCTTCACTTTTTCCTGTATTGGTATAAGTTCCAATCAATAAACGATAGTTCGTTTTCTGTGCTAATGATAGTAATGAAAAACTGGAAATTATAATAAATAAAATTGTCCTTTTCATAAATTCAGTATCTTTTTTTAACGTTTTAATGTCTCATTCAGGCACCAAAAGTAGTTGTTTTTTAATGAATAATTCCAATAAAAATACTCAAACTGGCAAAAAAAATTAAAGGCAGTAAAACAAAGTCACATAAAAATGTGTTTCTTTGCAAGTGAAAATTATATTTTAAACATTTAAAGAACAAAGAAATGGCTGACAAACACATAGTAAAAACAGAATGGAAAGGCGATATAGCTTTTGAAGCGGAGATAAACGGACACAAAGTGATGATGGATGCACCGGTTGCAGCTGGTGGCACAAATTTAGGACCGAGTCCCAAAAAGCTTATGTTGGCTGCTTTGAGTGGCTGCACAGGCATGGATGTGGTTTCTATCCTTAAAAAAATGCGTGTTGACGTAGAAAAATGCAGCGTAGAAGTTCAAGGTGATGTAACCGACGAAAATCCAAAGCAGTATTTCAAAATGCATGTAATCTACGAATTTACAGGCAAAAACCTACCGTTGGAAAAACTACAAAAAGCAGTTGGAATGTCAGAAGAAACCTACTGTGGTGTTGGTGCATTGTATCGAAAAGCAATAGAAGTGACCTCGGAAATCCGGGTAATTGAATCTTAAATATGGAAATAAAATACATATTCAACAACAATCAGAAGTGGATAGCCGAGAAAATTAAAACCGACAAGGAGTATTTCAAAAAGCTATCATCGGGACAAAATCCTGAAATACTTTATATTGGTTGCTCTGATAGTCGAGTTTCTGCCGAAGAACTGATGGGGGCAAAACCCGGTGAAGTTTTTGTGCACCGAAACATTGCAAACATGGTGCCCAACACAGATTTAAGCGTGATGTCAGTTATTAATTATGCTGTTAGTCATCTGAAAGTGAAACACATTGTGGTTTGTGGACATTATAACTGCGGTGGCATTAGAGCTGCTATGCAGTCGTCAGATTTAGGTATTTTAAATCCTTGGTTGCGAAATATCAGGGATGTTTATCGACTTCACAAAAAAGAATTGAACGCAATTACAGATGAAGAACTGAAATACAGACGGTTGGTAGAATTAAATGTGCAAGAGCAATGTATCAACATCATTAAAACCTCCGATGTTCAAAAAGCATATAAGGATAGATCCATAACCGTTCATGGCTGGGTTTTTGATATTCACAGCGGAGAATTGATTGATTTAAAAATCGATTTCGATAAAATACTTGAAAATATTATGGAGATTTACCATATCATTTAGAAACAACAAACGGGATGACTAAATGTCATCCCGTTTGTTGTTTTAATCAGTTTTTCTGTTTTTTAAGTAACTCTTCATACACCATTTCGTAGGTTGGCGTATCGATACCATACTTCTTCCCAAATTCCACCACAATTCCCGTCAGCGTTTTCAATTCGGTATTTTTGCCTGCTTTAAAATCAGTATGCATTGAAGAAGTGGTTTCGCGCGGGAGTTTTTCCAATCGGTAAGTGATTGAATCAATTATACTTCCATCCATTTCTGCCCCCTCGGCATTGGCCACCAAAAGCAACTCCTCCAACAACTTTATCAAGGTATTTTTACGAAATTCATCAGTCAGTAAATCATAAAATCCAACATTGAAATACGATGTTAGTGAAGCTGTAGAAGAAATAAAGAAGAATTTCTTCCAAATTACTGGAATTATTTTTTTATGTAAAACAGCTTCAATTCCGGCATCTTTCAACAGTTTTTCAAGAATAACCAAACGTTCGTCTGTTTCATTTTCGGATCCAAAATTAAAAGCATGTACATTTCCTGAACTTTCCACCACGCCTGGCGCATTGAGTCGTGCAACGATGTAAACGCAACCTTCCCAAACTTCCGTTTCGGGCAATATGGCACGAATTCTAGGAGCATTGTCAATTCCATTCAGCAAAGGCAGAATAACAGTATGCTTACCTACACAAGGTTTAATTTGATGAATGGTGGCTTCCAAGTCGTAACTTTTAGTGGTCATAATCACATAATCAGCCACGCCAATTTCCGTCACATTATCGGTTGCCAAAGTTGGATGCACCACAAAAGTGCCTGTTTCGGTAATCACCGTCAAACCCTCTTCTTGCACCTTTTTTAGATGCGCACCACGTACTACAAAATATATTTCAACTTCCGGACTCTCGGCATATTGCCTAGCCAATAATCCGCCATAATACCCTCCAACTCCACCAAGTCCTACAATTACTATCTTTGTTTTCATAAGTTCAAAATAAGCCCCCTAACCCCCTAAAGGGGGAATAGTGAGAAAAATTAATACATCCTTTTCAACTCTGCTCCCCTAAAATAATGTAGCAAAATCTCGTCATATTTATATCCTTTTTCGCCCATAACCGCCGCTCCAATCTGGCACAAACCTACGCCATGACCCCAGCCGGCTCCCGTTAAAGTGAATCGTTGTGGAATGCCATTCACTAAATCAAACTTGTCTATCACAAATGCCGAGCTGTAAAGATGCGAGTTGGAGAGCCATTTGCGTATTTCCAATTCCTTGCCCACAACAATAGTTTGTTTCGTTCCAATGATTTTCAATTTTATCAACCGTCCCGATTCACCTCTTACAATTGGAACTAAATCTATTATTTCGCCAAAATCAATTCCAGAGCGACGCGCCAAAAGTTCAGCGATTTCTGCCTGACTGTAATCTACTTTCCATCGATAAAAGTCCGTTGTTTCCTGATCGTAGTTATTCAGCACTTGCTCCAACACTTTTTTATCGGTAGTATTGCAAAAAGCTGGAGGCGATTGGCGAATCCATTTCTGGGCGTTGGCCTCAATGGTCAAATCAAGGTCGAAACCTTCGGGTGCTTCTGGATTATCAATCACTTTGGTGAGGTAAGGGTGATGCTCGGGCGCCCAGCAATTCTCGAAAGTTTCCGAAGCTCCACCACAGGATTTGGAAAAACGGGCATCACAAATTTCACCGTCGTACATCAACATTTCGCCACGAGTAATCTGGATAGCAGCTTCCACAGCGTTGGTGGTGGCACGTGTAATTCCCTGATAACGTTGGCAATGGTCATCCGCACACACATCAAAATGAGTATGGGCATCACGCTCGTACCACTTAATATAAGCCCCACCTAACCTCCCCGAAGGGGAGGAATTGAAGTTAGTATTGTCAATTTTATTGGATACTTGGTTCTTTAAGTCCCCCTTCGGGGGATTTAGGGGGCTGGCATGTAACAGCCAACTGCGAGAAATTACAGCATGTGCTTTCAGCAGTTCGTCGGAAGCAGTGGCGCTCATCTCGCTGGAAATAACGCTGGTGAGATAATCTTCTACCTTTATGCGGTTGATGGCTGTCAACTGTTCACTGATAACTGATAACTGTAAAGCTCCTTTGAAACGTTGATTTTCTTTGCGTTCCCAGTGAAAATTGATGCCAATTACCACATCAATTAAATCGAAGGATGCGGTTTCAACAGCAGGTTCAAATAGTAACTCATCAAAATCTTCTTCGTCAAAAAACACTTTCCCATCATTATATTCTGCGGTTTGTTGCCCTGAATATACTTGGCCATTGGAACAAATAAATTCTCCATTCAGCACAAAGTTGATGGTGTTGGAGGATAAAATACCTACGTTTATGATTGGTTCAACAGCATTCATTTCCCTACAATGGTTTTATAAATTGACAATTCAAATTTGATTTTTTCAAGCTCCATTTCCAATGCAGCCTCCCGCTCCGACTTTATATTGTCAACAATTTCCGAGGGTAATTGAGCCGTAAGTTCAGCCAAAAAATTATGTTTCAATGCAAGACTTAACTTCCACAATATCCGAAATTGCAAGGAATCACCCTCCAAATATCGTTGAATGGTACTGGGCGAAAGTGCCATTTTACGAGCCAATTCAGCTTTATTTATCGAATGTTGAGTGAAATAATCGTTCAGCATTTTCCCATTGTGCTGATACCCATCTTTAGTTTGGTTATTGATTGGTTTGATTGAAGTTGCCATAATGGATTCTTTTTATTTTAATACAAAAATACAACAAATCATCCAGTATAAATCAAGAAAACAGAACTTTTTGCGAATAATAATTGTAATAATACGAATTTTTAATGCTGCCATACGAATTTGTATGTCTACAATGCTAATTTGAATTGCTTCCATACGAATTTGAATTGCAGCTATACGAATTTGCACTGCAGACTTACAAATTAGCATTGCAGATATACGAATTAGCATTGTAGACATACAAATTAGCATTGAAGACATACAAATTAGCATTGCAGACAAACCAATTTCACTTGCAGACTTGCGAATTTTCAGTATCCTTTCTTCAAAGCAGTCAAACCTTACTGCTTTGTTCCAGAATACTGACCACATCCTCCTTCGTTATTCGTTCAAAATGGCTTTCGATGGGTGTGATAAATATGCCGCACATCTCCACTGTGGCAGGACTTACCAGTAATTGTGCTTGCCCCTCGGCGGTGTATTGCCACGGACGGAAATGGGCACGGGGGAGTACAAAAGTCAACCATTTATCTTCCTCAAAAGTGCAAACAACATTCATCATTGGCTCAACATTTTCTTCGGTTTGAAAATGCGAATATAGCTTCTCGAAGGCATTAATGGCACTTTCTTTATTGATGGATTCGATGCAATAAACGGTGCGCTGATACTCGTTGAAACTAAAAAGTTGGAAAGTTTCCGATTCCACTAATAATTGTGCATGGGTTTCTTTCAGTCGTTTGAAATCATTTACCAACGGCAAAAAGTCTTTTGTGCCTGCCTGAAAGTGAAGATGGTCGGGCGCCGAAGCACCACATTTTGGACCGTTATAAAAAACCAAGTAATCGTCCAAAGCTTCAGCCAACACCAACATATCGGCAAAATAGAGAAGTATTTGTTGGTCGATATGCTGCTTGTGGGGAATGGTAAAATGCTCGGGAAAAATGGGAAATGGATTCACCAACACCGTATAATCGCCAGCATCAATTCCTTTTTGTTCGGCTGGCAAATTCTCCAAACACAAAAAACATTTGCGTTCAGAAATGGTTTTAGCATCCACTTTTGCCCCCGACGAAACGATGCGAGCAGGATTAAATTGCACTTTCACGTCGAAATCGCCAAAAGAAATCGACTTCGTTTTTACAGTTTTCAGGCCTTCGTAATTCGTTCGTGCAAGTTCCCAATTGGCGATTTGTTGGGCAAATAAAACCTTTACTTCTGCATTTAGTTTATTCATTCAAAGTACTTTTATTAGAAAAATCAAATTTCATACACCGTCATATCTTCACCCAAAATGGTTTTTGGAAATACGTCAGTTGCTTCTTTCAGCAATTCATTTTGGTGGGTATATCGTGCCGAATAATGCCCAATAATCAGCTTCTTTACGTTGGCCTTTTTAGCAATTTCTGCTGTCTGTCGAGCCGTGGAATGTTGCGTTTCTTTTGCCCTGAACAGTTCATCTTCCATAAAAGTAGCTTCGTGATACAAGCAATCCACCCCTTCAATAATAGGAATTATTTTCTCATAATAAGCAGTATCCGAACAATAAGCAAATCGTTTGGGTGGCTCTGGAGCTGTGGTAAGTTGGGCGTTTGGAATAATTTCACCGTCAGGAGTTTCAAAATCCTCGCCCTGTTTTATTTTCAAAATTCGCCAAGTAGGAATTTGATAAAAATCAATCATTTCCCTAATAATATGACGGTCACGAGGTTTTTCTTCGAACAAAAAACCGCAAGTGGGAACCCTATGTTTTAGTGGAATAGAAAACACCTGCACCGAACGGTCTTCGTAAATCAACTCATGTTTGCGAGGATTGATGGCGTGAAAAATCACTTTGAAAGGAATGCCTCCACAAAAATAATTCAGCTGCATCTCCATTATTTTTTCCAAATCGGAATGTGCGTGAATGTGCAAATCGGCGGTGCGATTAAGCATTCCAAAGGTAGAAATCAATCCAATAAGACCAAAACAATGGTCGCCATGAAGGTGGGAAATAAAAATATGCCCCAAGCGACTCGTTTTCAAGCCCATTTGGCGCATACGGATTTGTGTTCCTTCGCCGCAATCAATCAAAAATTGCTTGTCGCGAATGTCCACCAATTGAGAACTTGGAAAATTTTTGCTAGTAGGCAGTGACGAGCCGCAACCTAATATGGTGAGTGTTGCCTTTTGCATGATATAACAATCTTACTGTTTACTGTATGTCAATGCCTGAAATATGTTGACCACTTTAAAGTAACAAAAACCACTAAAAAGT
>JBAXAD010000078.1:0-15051 GCA_037142715.1 Paludibacter sp.
ATCACATCCAAACTTTGGAATAGCGACCATTCACCCGAGCGAGTGGAAGTGGCTGTTCGGAAATCATTGCGTGATTTGCAATTGGATTATCTTGATTTATACCTGATGCATTGGCCAATCGCTTTTAAAACCAAGCACGAAATGGCCAACGATGCTTCTGATTTGGTTTCGTTGGATGAAATTCCGATTCATGTCACTTGGCGAGCAATGGAAGCACTACAAATAAAAGGTTTAACAAAACACATTGGGGTTTCCAATTTCAATATTCAAAAACTTAAATCATTGATTGGCAAAGCTGTAATGAAACCGGAAATGAATCAAGTGGAGCTTCATCCTTATTTTCAACAACAAGAATTGGTTGAATTCTGCAAGGAAAACTGTATATTAGTAACTGCATATTCACCTCTAGGAAGCCGACACTTGATGAATAGTGAAGCTGGATTGACACAGGAAATAGCCATTCTCGAAATTGCTGAAAAACATAGCTGTACTGCTGCACAAGTAGTCTTATCTTGGGGAATACAGCGAGGTACAATCGTAATTCCAAAATCCGTTCATATTGAACGAATTAAACAGAATTTTGAATCGATTAATGTGATTTTAAATTCTACTGAAATGGCTGAGATAAATGTTTTGGATAAAAATCTGCGTATGGCCAAAGGTGCGTATGCCGTATTGCCTGATGGTTGTTATTCCTTGAAAAGTATTTGGGAAGAGTGAAGAAAATAATTAAAAATTAATAATTGACAATTAAATGTCATTGCATATAAATAAAAATCATGAAGAAAATAATTTCTACACCCAACGCACCAGCTGCAATTGGGCCTTACAGTCAGGCAGTTGAAGCGAATGGAACTTTGTATTTGTCGGGTCAATTACCTATAAATCCAGCAACGGGAACTATTGAAGCTACGGATATTGAAGGTCAAACCAAACAGGTATTGGCGAATATCGGTGCTGTTTTGGATGCTGCTGGATATCATTATTCCGACGTAGTGAAATCGACAGTTTTCATGTCCGATTTGGCCAATTTTGCAGGAATGAATGCTGAATACCAGAAAGTATATGAAACTGACAGTCCAGCTCGCTCCACTTTTGCAGTAAAAGCATTGCCAATGGGAGCTTTGGTAGAAATTGAAACAGTAGCAGTAAAGTAGTGACCAGTTATTAGTTATATAGTTGGCAGACGGTAGTTAAATTCTTGGACTACTATCTTCCAACTACTATCTACTATCTACTATCTACCTCATTCCCCTTAATAATTCTCCAATATCCATGCGTTTTTTTCCAGCAATTTGTACAGATTTGAGCTGAATAAAACCATCGGACAAGGCAATTTTAGCATACTTTTTACCATCTGAAACTACTGTTCCCGAGGTTATATCGTGTGGAACTATTTCTTTTTCAGTTTCATATATTTTTGTAACTAGTATTTCAGGATGATTTGGGAAATTAATTTCGGCCCAAGCTGTAGGGTGGGGGGAAAGTCCTCGTACAAAGTTATGAACCTGCTCCACATTCCATGAAAAATCAATTTTACAGGTTTCTTTAAATATTTTCGGGGCTGATTTTAATACCAAATCTTCGCTAATAAATTGCGATTGGTCTATGGCATCCGTTTTTCCAAGTTGCAATAATTCTACCGTTTTTTTTACAAGTTTTGCACCCATCTCCATCAATCTATCATGCACACTACCAGCATTTTCGTTATCTGAAATTGATAGTTTTTCCTGTAAAATTATTTTTCCAGTGTCAATTTCGTGTGTCAAGAAAAAAGTAGTAGCTCCTGTCTCCTTTTCTCCATTGATAATTGCCCAATTGATGGGAGCAGCTCCACGGTATTGAGGTAGTAATGAGGCATGTAGATTAAATGTTCCATACCGTGGCATGTTCCAAACTACTTCAGGTAACATACGGAATGCAACAACTATTTGCAAATCGGCATTCAAACTTCGTAATTCTTCCAAGAAGTCTTCATCTTTCAACTTTTCGGGTTGTAAAAGTTTAAGGTTTCGCTCTAAAGCAAATTCTTTGACGGGCGAAAATTGTAGTTTATGCCCTCGCCCAGAGGGTTTATCGGGCATTGTAACCACTCCCACCACATCAAAGTTATTTTCCACCAGTATTTTGAGACTTTCTACCGCAAAATCCGGTGTGCCCATAAAAATTATTCGCATTGTCGTATGGCTAATTAGATGATTGTAGTTTAATTAATTGCAATACAAAAGTACTAAAACCATCCTATTTAAGACAAGGTTTTTATGAGAAAGAATTATTGATGTTCACAAATTATTTCATCCTAATTTTTAAATCACCATTTAATGTTTGTTTATGTTGTTGATTTTAAGTCATTAAAAATAGAAAAGACCTACTAAAATAAATAGTAGGCCTTTTCAATATACTAGTTTATTCCAATTTTATCCCATTTGATTTAATCCAGACTCAAATGATTACAAAGGGCCTGATCTTTAGTTAGAGTTAAACTTATAGGTGCTAGAATTATTTTGAATTTTTAAATTTTCTTCAACTGTCTTAGACGTTAATTCATATTTTTCCACTTCATTGGCAATCTGGTTGAACTCTCTGTCAGCCAATTCCAATACACCAGCCAGTACTTTCAATCTTCTGGTCAAATCTTCAGGTAGCTTGCCCGAAAACTTGTAATTTCTATCATGCTCAATCTCAGCCCATGCATGTTGCAATAAAGTTCTTATTTGAATCTCAAATCTTAAGTTTTTAAATTTTCTATACTCTGGCAATTTTGTTAATCTACTTGGAAGTCTTGCAACATAATGAATGGATCTGTAACCAACCTTATCAGTGCCAAGTGATTTACTTTTGTCAATACTGTTGTCATAATCAATTTCAAAAATTGATTCAATCAACTTCGAAATTTTTGAGAGGTCATTTTCTACACATGCAATAATACGTATTGCCGACAAATCTGTAATTTGGGAGCTTGGATCAGTGTATTTTTCATTGGCAATTTTCTTTGCAAATGATTCAATGTCTTTCGTACGGTTAAAAATTGCATGAATCGGTGGATTATTTTCATATGAATTTTCATGAATGATGTTTTCCACTTCATGGGATAATTCTTCGTAAATTGGTCTTGTTTCAATGTACCAATTTACAGCCGTAGAAATTAATTCGTCAGATTTTTTCATTTTTCAAATTTGTTGTTAAATTTACTGGTTTAATTCTTAGAAATAATGTTGTGTTTTTCTTTGTTATACTGATTTTGTATTCTCTTCAAAGTTAATTTGTATTTGTAAATAATCAAAAAGCTCCACGGCACTTTTTGATAGTGTTGTAGTATTTGTTTGAGAATCTCAAATTATTTTTGACAAAATCAGTCGTTTCTAATCTTTATCATTGCTTTTTATTGGAATTAATATGTTGCAAATGTAAGATATAAACTGTTCAAATATAGAAGAGTAAACCCTAAATAACAATAGGAGTAAACCCTAATATTTTTTGTGCATTTAAGTATAAACCCTAAAGCTTAAAAATGAATGTTTTTTTAATTATATTGCCAATAAACGCAATTGATTCAAAGAATTTCTATCTCGGAATGGTGAATTGTATTAGGTGTTTACACCTAGAGTTTTGTTTTGAAAGTATTATAAAATCAATTTCTTGAATTTAATTTCATCAGTACATTTTCTCTTTGAATTACTTGTTGTAATTTAATAGTTGTTCTCTTCCTATATTACTTATATGTAGTTATTTGAGCTTAAATCTTGTGTTCAGGATTATGTCAATTTATTTATACCAAAACGATAAAAATGATTGTGTTGAAAACAATAATTCTTTCAACTTGCAACTTTGTTAAATATATTTTGTAATTTTGACCCGAAACTAATCTGAAAATTTATGTTTGATAGTTTCTGCATTTTTTTATTAAAAGCCGTTCGACAAACTCAATTTCCCTATTGCATTTGACGCAATAATTTCATTCTTAATTTTATATAGCACTATTGTATGTTCGAGATTTTTAAAAATATAGATAATAAATCATATAAACCTATATTTGGTGGTAAGGATATTTTCAAATTCATTGGTCCAGGTTTGTTGGTCACGGTCGGATTTATTGATCCCGGAAATTGGGCTTCAAACCTAGCAGCAGGTGCTGATTATGGTTATACGCTTTTGTGGATGGTTACCTTATCTACTATTATGCTCATTATGTTGCAGCACAATGTGGCGCATTTGGGCATTGCTACAGGTCTTTGTCTTTCGGAGGCTGCTGCCATACACTTAAAGCCACGTTATTCCAAATTACTGCTTTCGTCGGCAATGTTGGCCTCAATATCCACTTCGCTGGCCGAAATTTTAGGAGGTGGTATTGCACTTAATATGCTTTTTGATATTCCAATTAGGGCTGGGTCATTATTGGTCACCTTATTTGTTATGATAATGCTTTATACCAATTCATATCAAATTATCGAAAAATGGATAATTGCTTTTGTTTCGGTCATTGGATTGTCATTTTTGTACGAACTTTCATTGGTTCATATCGATTGGAATAGTGCAGTAGTAGGTTGGGTAACACCCACATTCCCAAATGGTTCTATGCTAGTAATAATGAGTGTGTTGGGAGCTGTAGTAATGCCTCATAATTTGTTTCTTCATTCTGAAATTATCCAAAGTAGACAATGGAATTTGCAGGATGAGAAGATTATTAAGAAACAATTGCGTTACGAGTTTTTAGATACTTTGGTGTCTATGCTAATAGGTTGGGCCATCAATAGTGCAATGATACTTCTTGCTGCAGCTACATTTTTTCGAACTAAAACACCTGTTTCGGAGCTACAGCAAGCTAATCAATTATTGGTGCCTTTACTCGGTAATAACGCTTCCATTGTTTTTGCAGTAGCCCTTCTATTTGCAGGAGTTGCATCCACAATTACTTCTGGAATGGCTGCTGGAAGTATTTTTGCGGGCATGTACAAAGAGCCTTACGACATCAAAGACAATCATTCGAGAATGGGTGTAGGGATTTCACTTTTAATTGCTTTGGGTGTTATATATTTGATTTCTAATCCATTTAAAGGACTTATTTATTCGCAGATGTTATTGAGTATTCAACTGCCATTCACCATCTTTTTGCAGGTGTATTTAACGTCTTCAGAGAAGGTGATGGGCAAATATAAAAATACCAAATTTTCTAAATATATTCTTTATTCCCTTGGAATAATCGTTACAGTTTTGAACATTGCGTTGTTTATTAGTTTGTTCTGAGAATATGGAAACTTCTACTTAATAAAAAGTCATTATCAAAGGTTTGACGTTAATCCATTTTTAAAGTGCTGTATAAAAATAAGTAGTGTAATTGTCATATATAATTGAAGTCCATTTATGAAAACAAAAGAGCAAGATTTATACAATTGGGCATACAAACTCAGTTTATTTAGCATTTTCTACAATATAATAGAAGGTCTGGTTTCAATGATACTGGGTTTTCAAGATGAAACTATCACGTTATTTGGTTTTGGCGTTGATAGTTTTATCGAAGTTGTATCGGGGATAGCAATTGCGGTTATGGTTTTACGTATCAAAAATAATCCCGAAAGTTCAAAAAGTGATTTCGAAATTAAAGCCTTGAAAGTCACAGGTTTTTCTTTTTATTTCCTTTCATTTGGATTGGCGGCTGGAATTATTATCAACCTGATTACCAAGCATAAACCTGAAACGACATATTGGGGAATAGTAATTTCTTTAATATCTATTTTGGTAATGATTTGGCTAATGAATGCTAAAAAGAAGGTGGGTCGAGAGTTAAATTCTGATCCTATTATTGCCGACAGTAATTGCACAAAAGTTTGTGTTTACATGTCAGTTGTATTACTTGTTGCAAGTTTAATTTACGAAATCACCGGCTTTGCTTATGCAGATGTGATTGGTGCAGCAGGCTTAATTTACTTTTCGATAACCGAAGGAAAAGAAGCTTTCGAAAAGGCAAAAGGGAAAGAATGTAGCTGCGAAAACAGCTGCCATTAGGCCTAATCGGAAATTCTTAAAAAACCAAATAAGGTCATTTATCCCAGCGTTTTAGTTCTGTATAAAGTCTTTGAATAGGCAATCCCATAACATTGAAATAGGATCCTTCAATGTATTCTACGCCAATATATCCAATCCATTCTTGTACCCCGTATGCACCAGCTTTGTCGTAAGGTTCGTAGTTATCTAGGTAAAATTCAATTTCTTGGTTGGTAAGTCTTGCAAACCTAACTTCGGAAATCACGTGAAATGTTTTGCGCTTGTGTTTTGTGCTAATACACACACCAGTAATTACTTGATGCGTTTTACCTGACAAATTCTTCAGCATGGCTGTAGCATCGGCTTTGTCTTTTGGTTTATTGTACACCCTACCTTCGAGCCAAACAATTGTATCAGCCGTAATTAACATAGTGTTTTCATCAAGATTTTTATCATAAGCATTTGCCTTCTTTTCGGCCAAATACATAGGAATATCCACCCCAACAATTTCTCTTGGATAAGTCTCTTCAACATCAATTACAGCAGTTTCAAATGGAATATTGAGACCATTTAAAAGCTCTTCCCTGCGAGGGGATTGCGATCCAAGTATGATACGGTAATTTTTGAGATGAGAAAGCATTTTTTAAGAGATTAGTGATGCGTAATTAATAACAAGTTTGGAATAAAAAACTTTCAAAGTAAAACATAAATGGAGATTTTAGCTTCATTACTTAACCATTTTTACTTCAATATAAAGATATTAAACAAACTAATGCCATAAGTTTTGGCTTGCAAATAATAAAATATAAAACAATACAATATTCCAATTAACATAATTACTTTTGACAATGTAGACGCTTGATGGAATTCTGCAGGTGTTTTGGCCATATAAATCAAATAACACAAGGCAAAAAATGGCAAAACTATTCCAAAAATAATATATCTAAATGTAAGTGTTCCTTCAAAATGAATATAAAGATTGTTTAGAATTAGTAAACTACTTATAGTAATAACAATTAAGAAGTATAAAAGTATTTTGGTCTTTTTTGCTCCCCAAATAATTGCTAATGTATGGCATTCCATTTCTCTATCACCTTTTTCATCTTCTAGGTCTTTTATTGTTTCGCGTATCCAAGTGCATAAAAATGAGAATAATGCGAATCCACCAGTCCAGCCGTATAGTTGTCTGGGGATTTTTGTTTCAAATATCAATGAACCAAATTCTTTTTGTAAAAAGGCCATTTGAGTAATTCCAACTACCAAAATAGTCAATGCTGTTAGAAATGACACTGTTAAATTCCCAACTAGAAATTGACGTTTATAACTTGCCGAATAGAACCAAAGAATACCTGGGACTATAATGAAAATAAAAGCCAATGTAGCACTTTTAGTAAAATAGGCCAATAGTAAACCGCAAGAAATGCCTATTCCAGTTAAAATTTGATATATAATCATGGCCGTTTTTCGGTTGATAATATTACCAACAATCTGCTTATTAGGCCTGTTAATAGCATCTATTTTTATGTCGAAATAGTCATTTAGTGTATAACCACCAGCAGCAATTAACACTGTGGCAGCAATTAAAAGGCTTAACATAGCTGAATCCATTGCTGTGTCAAAACCGAATGTTTGCAAAATGGGATAAAGCACCGTTTGCTGTATAACTATCTGTATGAAAGCTATAAACAAAAGATTTTGGACACGTATTAGTCTCAAATATGAAATCATCTTTTGTTTTTTGAAAAAATTAGGTGATAAATCTTGTATTTGATTTTTTTCAATGGATTCACTTTTTTAACCAGTCTGGTATGTCTGATGTGAATATTTTTACTCAGTTCAAGGTAGATTTTTTTTAACTCAGGGAATTTTCTTAAAAACCACAAATGTGTATTAATCGTTTTCCTATCATATCTAACAGCGGGTCCTGTTTGCGCATCATAAGGACTCAAAAATTTCACTTTATTGGCCGTTTCTAAAATTAGGGGTTGAAGTATTTCAAATCCTAAACCAGCTTTCCCAACTAGTTCAGATGCAATGTCATACATATAATTGCTAAAATTACAGGCAAAAACTGCTGCCAAATGTAGTTGCTTCCGTTGGTCTGAATTTATAATATATACTTTTTTCGTCAATAAATAGGCTAGCTCAAGTATTTTGACTTCAACAAGTTCGTTACTAGTTTCAATACATATAGGCACTTCACTAAAGTCTATAGGTTTATTTTTTGAAAATGTTTGAAGAGGATAAAATACGCCATATCTTGTTGTAAGGCCCTCGAAATCTGATATATGGATACTGCCAGCTGTGTGAATGTGAATTGCTTCTTCTGGCAAATTGAAATTTTTAAGGAAATTGACGAAGTAACTGTCCTTTAATGCATAAATATATATATCTGCATGCAGATAAATCTCCTCAATATCACTTGTATATTTGCATTCTAGCCTGTCTGCCAGTTCTTTAGCATTTGCTTCGGTTCGGCTGTAAATCTGACTAATCGTAATTCCCTTCGACTTTAGAGCCAAACCTAACTGTGTGGCTACATTTCCTGAACCTATAAAAACTACTTTTGTTTGATTTACCATACTACTTAGTTAGATTGAAATTTCTAAGTGTTTTATTTTTACTTTTTTTTAAAGACCAAAATAGCGCCTGCAGTTATGAGTAACAGCGGCCAAATATAGTCCGAAACATGTCTTGTTAGTTGAATAATATCTGATAATCTGAATAATAACCCAACTACAATAAGAACAATTCCAATACTTTTGTTGCTGTGTGATAAAAGAAATATAATGCCCATGATGAGTGGGTAATTCTTAAAATCGAAAAGGTACACGGCAATTTCAGATGGAATAATTTGAAGTTGGCGTAGTAAAAACAAAACTCCGAAAACCAGTAGGGTTATTCCCCAAGCCAAACGATTATCATTTTTCAAAGTCATATATTATTGATTTATAGTTATTTATTACTAGTAATGCTGCAGTTTAGGTCATTAATAAAATATTTCAGAATGAATTTTTTCAGTAGCTAATTTTTCTTCATCAAAGGGTTTACGTTCTTCGTTTGGATAACCTATAGAAACGATATTTAGAACCGCATAATTGTCTGGGATATTTAATAAATCTCTGATGTATTCTTCCGAAGTTGTATTTTCGTCTTTCTGACGCTGAAAAACTTGAATCCAACAACTTCCCAAACCCAAATCTTGTGCCTGTAATTGAATAATAATTGCTGCAATAGAAGCATCTTCAAACCATACATCACTTTTTGAAGTGTCGGCAATAACTAAAATTCCAACTGGAGCTTCCGATAGAAATTGTGAACCGTGTGGTCGGCAATTTGCTAGTTTCTCAAGCATTTCTGAGTCTTGCACCACAATAAATTCCCAGGAATTGCTGCGTTTGGATGCCGGTGACATCAAAGCTGCTTTTGTTATGATGTCAATTTTATCCGATTCTACAGATTTTTCTAAGTATTTCCGGATGCTGCGTCGACTTTTTAATAGCTCAAAAAATGTTTCCATTATGTTTTATTCTAATTTCTAATAAAAGTCAGCAATTATTTTTTGATTTTTTTCTCTACCAGATATGCGATTGGATTGTTCGGTTTCAAGAATTTTGAAATGCGTTCAAAAGGCAAACTCACTTCAGTTTGACCAATATAATAGGGTGCAATTTCATAAGGATTAAACACATAGTTAATGCTTTCGTCAGAAATGTAGAAGTTTCCATTGGGTTTAATAGAATCAGTCCAAAAATCAGTATCGTCCAAATCTCGAATTGGTGGAGTTCCCGCTTCTGAAGTTTCTTTACTTTCCTCAACGATTCTGACTTTGATTAATTCAGAAATTGCTTTCAGAGAGTTATCTGAAAATAAATCTTTTTCGGTGATTACTTTGCCAGTTTTTAAATCGAAATTAAAATAAGTACGATTGCTAAGTCCATGTGCACCACCCATATAAACATATCGGTCAATTCCATACACATATATCTTTTTATCATTCATTAAACTAAATCCTTCAATGGTATGGTCGTTATTAAATGAATATGAACTAGCTGTATCCAATTCATTTAACAAGGGTTCATTGTTGGCTTTATAATCTTTTTCAATCTCTGTAACAAATAATTGTAAAATTGAATCATTTGAGTGTGAACTGAATTTTTTGCCAAAAAGATTTTTAATAACCGTAGCCCTTATTGAATCTAATATGTTTTTTTCGGCAGAAGCTATCGGAATTTCAACATGTATGTCAATGTTTAATGCCCCTTTTGTGGTGTCGGATGATAAAAAATATCTTTTCGTTAAGTCCTTTTCCTCAGTTTTGACTCCTTTTTGTGTGCAGGAGAAAAACATCAATAAAGATAAAATGCTTATAGTCAGAAGTGTAGATTGCTTATGCATAATGGAATATATTTTTTTATTTATGCTGCAAAATTACAATATTTAAAACAGATAATAGGTAAAAAGTTTCAATTTATTTGCGGAATAATTCTATTTCTATCTATCTTTGCAGTTGATATGAATTTTAAAGCAATCAAACACATATTTACTTTTTTATCCGCAGCCTATTTTCTTATAGCTGGGATGGGTTATAATGTGGTTAATTATTGTTGTCAAACCTGTGCTAATGAGGGAATTGAAGCTGTAGCTACGAGTTCTTGCACCGCCTTGCATCAACATTCCAATTTACCCAACAATCAACATCAAAACGATGATTTGACTTGCAACGATGTTCATCATAATCCTACTGGTTGTCATTTATTACGATTAAATATTGATATTCCTTCTATTCAATCGGCATCCAAATTGTTAGTAAAGCCTTTAATTATTAGGGATTTATATTTCACTTTTGTCACTTTACTGTCAACAAAACAAGTTCTTATTTTCCAAAATGCCATTCATCCCCCAAATGGATTTCTTCTTTCTTCTGGCCGAGATGTTATTACTTTCCAAGCTGTTCTTTTAATTTGATTTTATTGATTTTCAATGCGTTGACAAACAGAATTACTTTTGTTTGCACATTTTTGTTTGTCTGATTTTTTCAATGGATGCTGAATTTATTGAAATCAAGCAAATATCAATATTTATCATTTAATCATATCATCTTATGATAGAACATATTATCAAATTCTCAATTCATAATAAATTTGTAATTGGATTGTTCGTGCTGTTTTTAATAGCATGGGGAAGTTTTTCATTAACCCGATTACCTATTGATGCCATTCCCGATTCAACCAATAATCAGGTTCAGATTATTGCTATGGCTCCTTCTTTGGCTACACAGGAAGTTGAAAGTTTCATTACTGCTCCTATCGAAGTGGCGGTTGCCAATATTCCCGATATAATTGAACTTCGGTCGATTTCTCGCTTGGGTTTATCCGTTGTAAGTGTGGTGTTTAAAGATGGCGTGGATGTTTATTGGGCGCGACAACAATTGAGTGAACGACTCAAAGAGGCCGAAGAGGATATACCTACTGGACTTGCCAAAATTGAATTGGCCCCCATTTCTACTGGATTGGGTGAAATTTATCAGTACCGTCTTGCCGTGGATAAAGGTCTGGAAAAGAAGTATTCAGCCATGGAGTTGCGCACTTTGCAAGATTGGGTGGTGCGCCGCGAAATGTTGGGGACGCCCGGAATTGCCGATGTCAATAGTTATGGCGGTTTTGTGAAACAATACGAAGTGGCCGTTAATCCTCAAAGGTTGAGAGGAATGGATGTGACCATTACCGATATTTTTCAAGCTTTAGAGCGTAATAATGAAAATACCGGTAGCGCTTATATTGATAAAAAGCCAACTGCTTATTTCATTCGAGGCATTGGGTTGGTGAAAACGCTCGAGGATATTGGTACGATTGTGGTGAAAACTAATCCGTCGGGTCTGCCAATTTTGATTCGCGATGTGGCCACAGTTCAGTTTGGTAATGCTACTCGTTACGGTGCATTTGTGGTCGATACTACCGAAGCTGTGGGCGGTGTGGTGATGATGCTCAAAGGTGCCAATGCCCACGAAGTGATTGATAATGTGGAGACTCGCATTCAGTCCATTCAAAAATCTTTGCCCAAAGGTGTTACGATTGAGCCGTTTCTGAATCGATCCGATTTGGTTGATCGTGCCATAGGAACAGTTTCTACCAACCTGATAGAGGGAGCATTAATTGTAATTTTCATACTAATACTGTTGTTGGGAAATTTCAGGGCGGGATTAATCGTGGCGTCAGTTATTCCGCTTTCCATGTTTTTTGCAGTTTCAATGATGCATCTTTTTGGCGTTTCGGGTAATCTGATGAGTCTTGGAGCCATTGATTTTGGGCTGATTGTGGATGGGGCTGTAATTATTGTGGAAAGTGTGGTGCATCGCATTTCGCAAAGTAAACATCATCATCCCGGAGTGAGGAAACTTTCTCAGGATCAAATGAATGAGAATGTTTTCGAATCGTCCAAACGCATGATGAGTTCAGCTACTTTCGGTCAAATTATTATTCTGATTGTTTATTTACCCATCATGGCTTTGGTGGGAATTGAGGGCAAAATGTTTAGACCAATGGCCGAAGTGGTGGCGTTCGCATTACTCGGTGCTGCCATTCTTTCGCTCACGTATGTGCCCATGGCTTCGTCCTTGTTTTTGAGTAAGAATACCGAACACAAACGCAATATCTCTGATAAACTAATGGATTGGCTTTACAGAATATTTAGTCCAATCATAAATTTTGCTTTAAACCGTAAGAAGTTGGTATCATTTACTGCCATTGGTTTATTTCTAATTAGTTTGTTGGTGTTTAGTAGGTTGGGTGGGGAATTTATTCCTCAATTGGAAGAAGGCGATTTAGCTGCAGGTGTAATGACATTGCAAGGGGGATCGCTTAGTAATACCATCGAAACGGTAGAAAAAGCAAATAAAATACTGCTCGATAATTTTCCGGAAATAAAACATACTGTTTGTAAAATAGGGGCGGGGGAAATTCCTACCGACCCAACACCCATGGAAACAGGCGATTATATTATTACCCTGAAAGATAAAAGTGAATGGACAAGTGCAAAAACGCGTGAAGAACTGGTGGCAAAAATGCAAGAAAAACTGGTGGTGTTGGCAGGCGTGAAATTTGAATTTCAGCAACCCATTCAAATGCGTTTCAATGAGTTACTTTCAGGCTCGAGGCAAGATATTGCAATTAAGATTTTTGGTGATGACTTAAATACAATGTCAGATAAAGCTTCTGAAATTGAAAAGCTAATTCAAAATGTTGATGGTGTTCAAGATGTTAATGTTGAAAAAGTAACTGGTTTAGCACAAGTTCAGGTTGAATATAACCGAGACCGATTGGCACAATACGGCCTTTCTATAGATGAAATGAACCGAGTGTTGCGAGCTGCTTTTACGGGCAGTCAGGCGGGTGTGGTTTTCGACCAAGAAAAGCGGTTCGGGTTGGTGGTTCGGTTGGACAAAGAGTATCGACAAAGTATTGAAGATGTAAAAAACCTATCCATTTCGCTTCCCAATGGTGGTCAAATTCCTTTCGAAATGCTTGCTGATATTCAGATTAAGTCAGGACCAGCACAGGTTTCACGCGAAAATACCAAACGTCGGATTACGGTTGGTTTTAATGTTCGTAATCGTGATGTGGAAAGCGTAATTGCCGAAGTTTCAAAAATTATTGATGCCAAAGTTCAATTGCCAACTGGTTATTACATCAATTATGGCGGTGAGTTTCAAAACCTCAAAGCCGCCAAAGAAAGATTGCTGATAGCTGTACCGGTGGCTTTGTTTTTGATTTTTGTCTTACTATTTTTCACGTTTCATTCTTTCAAGCAGTCACTTTTGATATTTACCGCCGTGCCCATGTCGGCCATTGGTGGAATTTTTGCCTTGTGGTTGCGCGATATGAATTTTTCTATTTCGGCAGGAGTTGGATTTATAGCGTTGTTTGGGGTGGCGGTGCTGAATGGTATTGTGTTGATAGCCGAGTTTAATCGATTGGAAAAAGAAGGAATTGCTGATATTACCGAACGAGTACTGAAAGGTTTGCACACTCGTTTGCGTCCAGTAATCATCACTGCTTCAGTAGCTTCGTTGGGATTTTTGCCCATGGCATTGTCAAGTTCAGCGGGTGCAGAAGTGCAAAAACCGTTGGCAACTGTGGTGATTGGTGGACTTATTACCGCTACATTTCTGACTCTCTTCATATTGCCCGTGTTTTATATTTTCTTTTCAACGCACAAATTCAGATTTCCTTTTAAACAGAAATCTGCAGCATTATTGATATTGATTATGATTGGTTTATCTTCAATTATTGAAATAAAAGCACAGCAAACAAAAGTTGTAAGTTTAAAACAAGCAATTCAAATGGCGCTTGACAGCAATCTGTCTGTTCGTTCATCGTCTTTATCCGTTGAAGCTCAAAAAGCATTGAAAGGTTCAGCTTGGGATATTCCAAAAACTTCCGTTGAAGGCCAATATGGACAATTTAATTCTTATTCCAAAGACAATAGTTTTACTGTTTCACAATCGTTTTCATTTCCAACAGTTTATATTCATCAGGCTAAGTTGCTCAAATCCAATCTAAAAAGTAGCGAGTGGCAATTGAAATCTTCTCAACTAGAAATTTCTACACAGGTTAAGCAAGTCTATTATCAATTGATGTATATTCATGCCAAACATAAATTATTTGCATGGCAGGATAGTTTGTATACTGGATTTCAGCGTGCTGCAGAGTTGAGATTGAAAACTGGCGAAACCAATCGATTGGAAATGATTACTGCACGTTCGCAAAGTATGGAAGTGAAAAATCAATTGCAACAAATTAACTCAGATGTGGTGATTTACAATCAAAAACTTCAAACTTTGCTTAATGCTGAATTTGAAATAACTACAGCTGATACTTTTTTAAAGCATGCGGATTATTTGCCTACTGCGGACAGTTTAGCGTTGGAGCGAAATCCAACAATTGGATACGAACAACAGCAAGCTGAAGTGTCGCGCATAGAAACTAAATTAGAGCAAAGTCGTTTGTTACCCGATTTGAGTATCGGTTATTTTAGTCAGACCATGCAAGGTACACAGGAGATAAATGC
>JBAXAD010000079.1:0-15036 GCA_037142715.1 Paludibacter sp.
AGTTTATTTTCTTGATATTCAACTGATTAACATTAAGTTTAACGAAGCATTGTATTAACCACCACAACGAAAATTTATACCCATTTCTTTTGGAAAAAAATAAAGTTTGGTTTAAAACTTATAAAATGAAGAATAAAACATTGATTGTAAGAAGAAGCAGATTAGAAAATGACATATATATAGTGTTAAAATATACTATAATGTAGAATAGTTGAGCAACCTTCGTTTAATGAATAACCAATCGAATTTTAACTGCGAATGACAATAAAAAGAAGTATTTTTGCATTTCAAAATTCATCGTTATATTTTTCATTTATAAATATGATTGGAACTCTCGTAAACGCTGCAGCCGTCATCGGTGGTGGAATAATTGGAATGCTACTGAATAAAAGCATGCCCGAACGCATAAAAACTATTTATTTTCAAGCCATTGGTCTATTCACTTTGGCCATTGGGGTGAGCATGGTTTACAACATGCAGCACATACTCATTGTGGTGAGTAGTTTGGCCATAGGCTCTTTATTGGGCGAATGGATGAATCTGGAATTGGGTGCAGAAAGGCTGAGCAACTACCTGAAATTGAAGTTCCGCATTGGTAGCGAAAAATTTTCTGAAGGTTTAATCACCGCCTTTTTGCTCTATTGCATTGGTTCTATGACCATTCTGGGGGCAATTCAGGAAGGAACTGGTGGTTCGTCCGATTTATTGATGACCAAATCGTTGATGGATGGCTTTTCGTCCATCATTCTGGCTTCGGCATTTGGCATGGGCGTATTGGTTTCGGCTATTCCATTGCTTATTTTTCAAGGTGGAATAACTCTTTTGGCAATGTACGCCTCATCATTTTTCACTCCCGAAATCATTCATGGCCTCACCAGCGTGGGTGGCATTTTATTGATAGGGCTTGCCATTAATATCTTGGAAATAAAAAAACTACGCATTATGAATATGCTGCCAGCCTTGGTAGTAGTGGCAATTTTATTGTGGTGGTTTTAAGATCCCACATAATATATTTTCTTCTTACTAAACAATTATAATACAATCAATAATGAATAAACTTAAAAATGCTTTGCTAATCATCTTTGTCGGAATTATTTTGATTTATGTCAAAATGCCCGTGATTAATTATGGATTTCTTGGATTTCCATTGATGTTGGGACTATTGGTGCTACTTTGGATAGTTTTGGAAAACATTGTGAGTATCAATCAACTTGGGAATCAACAAAATATCCAGAGTTTGCCGAAATTAAAATCGGCTAAAATACCAGTAATTCTACTTTCAATATTGTTCGTTTATGTAACAGTGGTTCCTACTGTCACTTCATGGGCATTGCTTAGAACCAGCGATTATCGCAATCTGATAGGGAAAATTGAAACCGGCAAAGACCTTTCCAACCACATGTTGCCCATTTCATTGGAAAAAATTAGGGTGGTGGATCAGTCATTGGCACAAATTCTGGGCGACAAAGTGTTGGGGTCGCAATCAGCATTGGGAAGTCAGGTGATTTTGGGCGAATTCAACATCCAAAAAGTAAATAACGACCTGTATTGGGTGGCACCACTTTTGCATTCGGGCTTTTTTAAATGGCAAAAGAATATTCAAGGTACCAACGGATATGTGATGGTAAATGCCTGTAATGAGCGCGATGTCAAATTGGTTCAAGAAGTTGGCGGCAAGAAAATTTATATCAAATATCAGTCGGAAGCCTACTTTTTTGATAATCTGGAACGCTATCTTTATTTCAATGGCTATTGGAATGTGGGTTTGACCGATTATTCATTCGAAATTGATGATGCCGGAATACCTTATTGGGTAGTAACAAAGTACAAAAAGACCATTGGATTTCAGGGAGATGAAGCTCAGGGAGTAGTAATTTTAAATGCTCAAACGGGTGAAATAAAAGAATATGCCATTGCCAATACACCTAAATGGGTGGACAGAATTCAACCAGCCAATTTCGTTGAAAATCAGCTGAATGACTGGGGTGAATATGTAAAAGGATTTTGGAATTTCTCCAACCAAGACAAGCTTAAAATTACCGAAAATGTGTCATTGGTATATGGCGACGATAATGATGCCTATTGGTACACCGGATTAACTTCAGTGGGTGCCGACGAGGCTACAGTCGGTTTTGTGTTGGTAAATTCCAGAACAAAGAAAGCGATATGGTATAGACAAAGTGGCGCTACCGAATTTGCCGCACAAAACTCTGCCAAAGGGAAAGTGCAGGAAAAAGGATACTCAGCAACATTACCTATTCCATACAATATCAACAACATACCTACTTATGTAATGACGCTCAAAGACAATGGCGGATTAGTGAAAATGTATGCCATGGTAGCCATCGAGGATTATACAATTGTGGGAGTTGGCAACACTTTGCGAGAAGCATTGATGGCCTATAAAAATGCTTTCAACACCAAAGGGAATAAAATCAATGCCAAAAGCAAAACCGAGAAACAGTTGATTAAGTCGATTATTTCCAGAATAAATGGTGACGTGAAAAATGGAAATACCTATTATTATTTCACGCTCAGAAACAGTCCGAAAGTGTTCATTGGTTCGTCTCAAATTTCAAATGATTTCCCGGTTTCAAATGTTGGCGACAGCGTTCAAGTATCTTTTGACAATGATAATCAGGATATTATTGATGTGTCATCGTTTAAAAATAAGACTGTAGGAAAACAAAAGTTATAGCATTATTATCATTGATATAGTTAATAAAAACCCTTCTTTTTCCTAAAACCAGCGGAAAAAGAAGGGTTTATTATTACAATAAAATTGATAATTTCATCCCAATAAAATAATTTGTTTTTAAAATTTAATTCGTTCCTTTGTACTTACATAAAAACAACAAATACATGAAAAAGTCAGCATTGGTTTTATTGGTAGTTTGTACGTGCTTTACACTTGTAGGTCAAGATATTACGGGACATTGGAACGGAGTTTTAAAGGTTCAAGGAATGCAGCTGCGATTGGTATTTAACATCAGTAAAACCGATAATGGCTTCAGTTCAACAATGGACAGTCCAGACCAAGCTGCAAAAGATATTCCGGTGACTACCACCAGCTTTGAAAATTCAACTTTGAAACTTGCTGTGGCGAATATTGGTGTTCAATATGAGGGAATATTGGGCAAAGACAATATTGTGGTTGGCACTTTCAAGCAAGGCGGACAATCGTTACCAATGAATTTATCAAAAGAAAAAATTGAAAAGGAAAAGGTAAATAGACCCCAAGAGCCAATAAAACCCTACTCCTATTATTCCGAAGATTTGAATTTCGTGAATAAAAAAGCAGGAATCACATTGGCTGGTACTTTGACATTGCCAAAGAAAGTGGGCGTATTTCCAGTGGTAGTTTTAATCAGTGGTAGCGGCCCCCAAAACAGAGATGAGCAATTATTGGGACACAAACCGTTTCTTGTTTTGTCGGATTATTTGACAAAAAATGGAATAGCTGTACTGCGTTTCGATGACAGAGGAACGGCCGACTCAAAAGGAGATTTTAAAACGGCTACCAGCTTTGACTTTGCCACCGATGTAGAAGCTGCAGTGCAATATTTGAAAACACGAAAAGAAATAAACAAAAAGAAAATTGGATTGATTGGACATAGCGAAGGCGGAATCATTGCACCCATTGTTGCCGGCAATTCCAAGGACATTGCGTTTATTGTTTTGTTGGCTGGCACGGGAATTCCGGGCGACCAATTGCTTTTATTGCAACAAGAATTAATCGGAAAAGCATCAGGATTAAGCGATTTGGATATTCAAAAAAATAAAGCCATCAATAAAGGTGCTTTTGAAATAGTAAGAAAATCGACGAATACCGAGAAACTCAAAATTGATTTGACCCAATATCTGAAAAAAAACCTCAAAGATACTTTGAATAACAAGGAGGACTTGGTAAAATCACAAGTCGACCAAATGACAAGTCCGTGGATGTTGAATTTTCTAAAATACAATCCTGCGATTGCTTTAGAAAAAGTAAAATGTCCAGTATTGGCATTAAACGGAGAAAAGGATTTGCAAGTTCCTGCTAAAATTAATTTAGAAGCTATCAGAAAAGCATTGGCAAAAGCTGGAAACAAAAATCTAACAACCAAAGAATTGCCGAACCTCAACCACTTGTTTCAAGAATGCAAAACAGGCGCACCTAGCGAATATGCAAGTATTGAACAGACTTTTTCACCCATTGCTTTGACGGAAATTCTGAAATGGTTGCAGGTGCAGACCAAATAAAACCAAAGGATTCAAAATACGGATAACTAAAGGATTACGTAACATCTGATAAAATGCGTGATAAACGATTTGTAGCAGAGCATCGGGGCGGACCTCTCAAAAAGGAACAGCACTATCAGCTCATTGAATTGGCCTGCGTGTATGTGGAAAACGTATTACCACTGTTTGGCGAAACAATTGATGAGCGACTAATCAATACGCTTACAGTGGCACGAGCTTGGAAACAAGGAAAGGCAACCGTTAGTGATGCCAGAAAAGCGGCATTGGATGCAATATCTGTAGCAAGGGAATCCAGCAACCCCGCTGCAATTGCGGTAGCAAGAGCTGTTGGTCATGCCGTGGCAACTGCCCATGTAGCCGACCATTCATTGGTAGCAGCCTGGTATGCTTTGAAGGCAGTAAAAAGTGCTGGAAAATCTATTGACAATGAAAGAGAATGGCAAGATGAACAATTGCCAAATGAAATAAGGGAGCTGTTCCTAAGTGCCAGAGCCAATAAAAAAATCTAGTTAAATAGAATCAATAAAATGAGCCAACAACAAAATGACCCATTGCACGGTATCACGCTGAAAGCAATTCTCGAACAACTGGTCGAACATTATGGCTGGGAGGAACTTGATAAACGCATTCGCATCAATTGCTTTAGTATTAATCCAAGCATAAATTCCAGTCTAAAGTTCTTACGCAAGACACCCTGGGCCAGAACCAAGGTGGAAGAGTTGTATGTTGCAATGGCTCAGAAATGACCCCTAGCCCCTAAAGGGGAACTAAGTTACTATTGTTTTCTAATGTTTCACTGCATTTTAGGTCTATATTATTGGGTTTAAAATGCATACACTAATAATTTTCACTTTCTCCAAAACCCAAAGAAAATCCCAAGTCTGCAATAAGCAAACTTGGGATTCTTATTTTTTTAGTGAAGGCTTCACTAACAAGTCAAGTCCCAAAAGTGAAGCCTTCACTATAATTCAATTAGAATATACTCCACGCTACAGTCAATCCAGCCATAACAATAGAAACCATGCTCATCAATTTGATAAGGATATTCAACGAAGGGCCAGAGGTATCTTTGAATGGGTCACCAACTGTATCGCCCACTACTGCCGCAAAATGATTGGCAGAACCTTTCCCGCCATGGTTTCCATCCTCAATATATTTCTTGGCATTGTCCCAAGCACCACCTGCATTGGCCATAAAAATAGCCAAAATAAATCCGGTTGATACACCGCCTAATAATAATCCCATTACCCCTGAAACACCAAAAAGTAAACCTGTAAGAATAGGAATGGCAATGGCCAATAAGGATGGCAATAACATCTCGTGTTGTGCCCCTCTGGTTGAAATTTCAACGCATCGTGCATAATCCGGTGTGCCTGTTCCGTCGAGAATTCCAACAATTTCTCTGAACTGTCTACGCACTTCTTCCACCATATTTTGCGCAGCACGACCCACTGCATTCATGGTCAATCCGCAGAACAAAAACGCTGTCATTGAGCCAATAAAAGCACCCACCAAAACCAGTGGATTCATTAAATCTACCTTAAAGTATTGCATCATTTGAGGTATGGTAGCTTGGTGAATATCAACACCCATGATATGTGTAAACAATTCAGCTTTTACAGGAATTCGTGCAACGGCAATTTTAATTTCTTCCATGTACGAAGCCATCAAAGCCAAAGCAGTAAGAGCAGCTGAACCGATGGCAAAACCTTTTCCAGTGGCAGCAGTGGTATTTCCCAACGAATCCAAAGCATCGGTACGTTTGCGCACTTCCTCTCCTAGCCCACTCATTTCGGCATTACCACCGGCATTGTCAGCTATTGGGCCGTAAGCATCTGTGGCCAAAGTAATTCCCAAGGTTGAGAGCATCCCAACTGCAGCAATAGCAATACCATATAAACCAAAACTGATATTGTTTAAATCGAAATTGGCAGCAAAAAGAAAAGCCAAAATAATAGAAGTTCCTACAATAAGTACTGGAAAAGCAGTAGAAATCATGCCAGTACCGATTCCAGCAATAATAACGGTGGCAGGACCAGTATTAGTGGCAGCAGCAATATTTTGTGTCGGTTTAAATCCCGCTGAAGTAAAGTATTCTGTTATTTTGCCAATGCCAATTCCACCCAAAAGTCCCGCTAACATTGAACCCCAAATTCCCATATAATTTGGAAGGTTAAGGTATTTGAGAATAAGAAATGAAAATAAGGCAATAAAAACAGAACTCACATTAACACCTCTACCTAAGGAACTTAGCAGTTCTTTTTGTGTAGCTCCTTCTTTGGTTTTCACTAAAAATATACCTAAGATTGAAAGAAGTATTCCAACGGCAGCAATAATCATTGGCGCAATAACTCCATTCAATTGAATTTTTAGAATTTCAGCCTGCGTGCCTGTAACACCTATATTTGCTAGATTTGAAACCGTGAAAGCAGTTGCACCAAGTGCGGCAGTTGAAAGAATTGCTCCGCAATACGATTCGTATAAATCGGCTCCCATTCCAGCCACATCTCCCACATTATCACCCACATTATCGGCAATGGTTGCAGGGTTTCGAGCATCGTCTTCGGGAATTCCAGCTTCCAATTTACCAACCAGGTCGGCGCCAACATCAGCTGCTTTGGTAAAAATTCCACCACCCACACGCGCAAATAAAGCTTGTGTAGAAGCACCCATTCCAAAAGTAAGGGTTGTGGTGGTAATCATAATCAATTTCATGTAAGGATTGGCAGCAATAATACCATCTGTAGTGCTATCTAACACTCCAATTATGTATTGCAAAGCAAAAAACCAAATAGAAATGTCGAGTAAACCAAGCCCAACCACTACCAAACCCATTACAGCACCCGAGCGGAAAGCCAGTCGAAGTCCATCATTCAATGACCGTTGAGCAGCATTTGTAGTACGTGCTGAAGCATAAGTGGCTGTTCTCATGCCAAAATATCCCGCCAAACCAGAAAAGAACCCACCGGTAAGAAATGCAAACGGCACCCAAGGATTTTGAATTTCCAACACATAAGCCATAATGCCAAAAAGAAATGTAATCACCGCAAATACTTCAATAACAACTTTATACTGCTGCTTGAGGTAAGCCATTGCACCTTCGCGAACGTACAATGCTATTTGTTTCATGCTGTCAGTTCCTTCACTTTCCTTCATCATTTGTTTGAAGAAATAATACGCAAATCCCAAAGCAGTAATTGCAGCCGCAGGGACTAAAAAGAAAATCTTGCTTTCCATAAAAAAATGCTTTTATTGATTAGTATTAAATTTAATTGCGAATCTCATTTATTACTCCAAAAACAAAATTTGACGCTTCTAATCGTCCAAATTACTTATTGATAATTTCAATATATTCTTTTAATATTGACAATGAATAATCACTGGCATGTTGGTTTACAAACCCAATGGCCGAGATATGTGCTTGTTCATCAGCCGCATCCGAAATTACACGCACCACCACCAGCGGAACCCCATAATCATCACATACTTGTGCCACGGCAGCACCTTCCATTTCGGCACAAACCACAGAGGGAAGGTTCTTGATAAGCGCGTGTTTCATGGCCGAACTAGAAATAAACAAATCGCCGCTGGCTATATCGCCAATCAACATTTTAGGATTGATAATATTATTTTCAGCAAGCGTTTTTCTAAATTCCTTATTGTATTTCAGGAAGTTATGAACTGCATGCGACATAATATCCACATTTTGTTGAGGCGTTTCATAAGATGTTTTTCCTGTCAATGGAATTTCAAACCGTCTCAATAGCGGCCGTGCGTCCATATCGTGCTGAAACAATCGTTGACCAATCACCACATCGCCCACGTTCAATTCGGGAGAAATACCACCCGCAACACCCGTAAATACTATTCTATCCACCTTAAACTCCAAAATCAAATGTGTAACCGTGGTAGCAGCCGCCACTTTTCCCCAACGAGAAAAAACAGCCACTACTTCTTGACCAAACAAATTGCCGCGATAATAAATACGACTTCCACGCTCCACTATTTCTTTGTTGCTAATGGCAGCAATAATTTTGTCCATTTCTTCGGGCATGGCACCCATGATTCCTAGTAACATAATAAGAAAGATGACCCCCGACCCCTAAAGGGGAGTAAGAGAAATTAGTATTGATATATAACTTTTTCTTTTTTTTAAATAATCCTTAATATTTAATGAACTTGCCTAATTCCCCTTTAGGGGTTAGGGGTTCTTTTTAGTTTATGGTTTCTTCTCGTAACCTACTCATTCTCTGATAAAGTGTTGGATGCGAATAATGAAAAAACACGTACAATGGATGCGGCATTAAGTTGCTCAGCGAAGTAGCCGAAAGCTTTTTCAAACCCGATTCCAACTGCGGTGCATATCCATAACTTGCTGCAAAAGCATCTGCCTGATATTCAAACTTGCGCGACAATACATTGGTAAAAATATCCAATATCATTGAAATTGGAGAATATAGAATGCTAAATGCCAATGCGTTGAGATGAAACGAGGCTACCTTGCCACCCAATGCTTGTGCCAATGCATCGCTTTGAAGTATGAGTCCGAAAACATAGAATAGCAACAATGTAGAGGGTATTGAAACCCCAAAATTTATCAAAGTATGTTTGTGTTTGTAATGCCCCACTTCATGTGCCAACACCGCCACAATTTCGTCGGTGGTGAGTTTATCCATAAGCGTATCGTACAATACAATGCGTTTTTTGCTTCCCAATCCACTAAAATAAGCGTTGGCTTTGGTGGAGCGTTTGGAACCATCAATCACAAATATATTGGTAAGATTGAATCCTGATTTCACGGCAAACTTCTCAATTTCTGTGCGTAATTCGCCTGCTTCCAAAGGCGTTTGCTTGTTGAAAAGCGGAACAATGATTTCGGAATAAAACATGGTCATAAACAGACTAAAAGCCGTTATAACCACCCATGCCCACAACCAAAAATACTCGGGAGTAAGATTGTAAATGGTAATGATGGCGAATAATATACCACCACCCAACACAATCGTCATGCCGTAACCCTTCAATTTATCCAAAATGTATAGTTTAGGCGTTACTTTGTTGAACTCAAACTTTTGTTCAATCACAAAAGTATCGTACCATTCGAAAGGAATACTGATAATATCATTGACAAAATAGAGAAACCCGAAGAACAAAATGGGTGTCCATATTAAACTTTGAACTGAGCCTTGCACCAGTTGGTCAACCCAAGCAAAGCCACCCAAGCTATACATCAACAAGGTAATAACAAAACTAAATGAGCTAGTAATCAAGCCAAAACGTGCATTGGTAGTAAAATAATCTTGCTGTTTAGCGTATTTTTCCGGGTCGTAAATATCTCGTAAAATAGCCGGAAGTTCTTTTTTAGCGTATTTGATATTTAGTATAGACAAGTATCGCTCGAAACCAAAATCGGCAACGAGTATAAAAATAATAGTAATAAAAAGGAATTGAACCATGACAAAATTTTATGCTTAAATGATTATAAGGCTACAAATATAGTGATATTGAAATTAATAATCTATTTATTATAAAAGAAAATGTACATTAATTGTATCTTTGTGCCAAAATTATACGGATATTCAAACATAGTAAAGTGTAAAAACTACAGATTGTAATGAATATGAACAGAAAAAACTATATCGCAAAACTGTTAAGTTTAATATTCTGCCTCTGCACAATACTAAGTGCTTGTACAAATAAACCATCTGCAACCATCCGTATAGGTGTTTTAGATGGCCCTTCCGCCATCAGTTTCATTCAAATGATAGATAAACCACCAGTTATTGGAGGGAAGAAAATTGAGATAATAGTAAAAAGTGAACCTTTGCAAATACAAGCATTGATGATGCAGGGTAAACTTGATTTTGCAATTCTCCCAACTGTTATGGCTGCCAATTTGTACAATAAAGGTCTAAAATACAGAATGTTGGCGTGCCCTATATGGGGAACTTTGTATTTGCTCACCAATGGCAAAGAGAGAAATCTCAAAGACATAAAAGGGCACGTTATTTCCGTTTTTGGACAGGGTGCTACAGCAGATATTTTATTGCAACGGAAATTGAAAATGAATGGTATTTCAAATGTAAAAATCGTTTATAACTACACTTCAAATCATGAAGTGGCAAAGGCTTTGCTTTACAAAAAAACAGAATTGGCGGTGGTTTCAGAACCTATGGTGAGTAATTTGATGTCATTGGATTCGACCATACATATTGTTAGCAAAATTGATTGCGAAGAATACATTGATGAATTGAAGCAAAATATATTCGTGCAAACATCATTTATGGTAAGTGAAAGATTTACAGCCGATAACCCTACTTTGGTAGAACAAGTTTGCCATGCCTATACACACAGTTGCAATTTAACCAATGAACAACCAGAACAGACTGCAAAACTACTGGTAAAACATAAAATTTCGCCAAATATAGCAGTTGCAAAACGCTCCATCCCCTTGTGTAATATACACTACGTTAGCGCATTCGCCTTGGAAGAGGAAGTGAACAAATACCTCAAGATTTTTTATGATGATAACCCTAAAAGCATTGGGGGAAAGCTGCCAGATAGTAATTTTATTTTTCAAACGTATTGAGAAGGAATAGTTTGAAAAATGCGTGGTTTGAAAGGTTTGATGAGTATAATTCATTTCTATTTTTAATTACTAAGACCATGAAAAACACAAAACTTATACCTACTTTACTTGCCATATTATTTATAGCAATAGTATGGCAATTAATATCCTGGCAAATAGGCTATCCTGCGATATTTCCATCTTTGGCAGATTTAGTGAAGCAAGTTTTTGTACTTTTTACGGTTGAAAACTTTTTAATCTCCGTTTCAACAACAATAATAAGAGGAGTATTGGGCTTTATAATAGCTTTTGTATTTGCATTTCTATTTGCAACTACAGCCACATTTTCAAGCTTCTGGAGAAATTTCTTTCATCCAATCATCGTCATTGCACGTTCCATTCCAATTATTTCGTTTGTGTTGATAGCTATTCTTTGGTTTTCTCCACCATATTTGCCTATTTTTATTGCCATCATTACCATGTTGCCAATACTTTACCAAAATATTCTAACTGGATTGGAACAGACTGATATTAAATGGATTGAAATGGCAAAAGCTTTTGGGAAAACGCCTTATAAACGTTTTGTATCCATTTACCTTCCAGCATCAAAATCAATAATATTTGACGGAATAAGTACCGCCATGGGATTTGGATGGCGTGCCATCATTATTGGCGAAGTGCTGGCACAACCTATGCATGGAATAGGAACTTCCATGAAACAAGCACAAGCTTTTATCAATGTTTCAGAGTTAATTGCGTGGACGGTAATTGCTGTTGGCGTGAGTTATTTCTTTGAAGCAGTTGTAAGGATGATTAGAGATTTTCATTTTAGGTTTTCACTTCCAATGCCGGCTTTTTACTTTCATCCAAAAATAAATGAAACTACTCATATTAAAACTATTAAGCTACAGGATATAGATAAAAGCTTCAATGGTAAATATGTCCTCAAATCGTACTCTAATGAGTTTGAAGATAGAATGGTGAGTTGTATAAAAGGACCTTCGGGGGTTGGAAAAACCACGCTATTGCGACTAATTTCAAAGCTTGAAAATGCAGAAGCGGGTCAAATTACTTTTACGAAATGTTCAACATTGGCTTATGCGTTTCAAGATATTCGATTGCTTCCTTGGCTAAATATTACTGAAAACATTGCTTAAGCTGTTCATGCTAAACCGTTATTTAAACAAGAAACGAACAATTTGGTGGGCTATCTTTTAAAAGAGCTGGAGCTGACGGAGGAGGCATATAAATATCCGCACGAGCTAAGCGGCGGACAACAGCAGCGGGTGGGATTGGCACGGGCATTGGCTGCACGTTCGGAGATTTTGTTACTTGACGAGCCTCTAAATGGATTGGATAATGCGCTAAAAAGCAGGATGATTGATTTTCTTTCGGTCTGGATTGCGATTTATAAACCGGTGGTGGTTTGGGCAACGCATGAAAATGTGAAATTGAATAACCCCCTAGCTTCCAAAGGGGGAATAAAGATACGTGAGGTTAAAATTTAATGAATCCCTTATTAGGTCAGTGGGCTTCTGCTTCCAAATATCTTGCTACCCACCCTCACCAAGGTGCTTCCTTCTTCAATTGCTATCTGATAATCGTCGGACATTCCCATTGACAGCTTTGAAAAAGATTCATTATCAGCAAAATACATTTGTTTTACTTTATCAAAAAGCGTTTTTAAACCTCTGAATTCCGTCCGTATTTGTTCTTTGTTTTCGGTATAAGTGGCCATGCCCATCAATCCACAAATTTGGATATTATTCAGATTTCTCCAACTTCCTTCCTTTAATGTTTCCAACAATTCTTCAGCCGAGAAGCCAAACTTAGTTTCTTCTTTGGCAATGTGTACCTGCAACAGGCAATTTACAGTTTTTCCTGACTTGACAGCTTGTTTGTTGATTTCTTCCAACAATTTATACGAATCAACACCATGAATCAACGAAACAAAAGGAACAATATACTTAATTTTATTAGTTTGGAGGTGACCAATAAAATGCCAAAATATATCTTTTGGGAGCGTTTCATATTTGCCACATAATTCTTGAACCTTACTTTCGCCAAAAACTCTTTCACCGTATTCATAAGCTGCTAAAATTGATTCGTTTGGGTTGAATTTAGACACGCATACCAGCTGCACGTGAGCTGGTATGTGTGTTCTAATTTCTTGTATGTTTTGTTGGATGGACACGTTGTGTATTATTTTTCGGGTGCTGAAAACGGATAAACATCCAAAATCATAGTTTCAACAATTGAGGCAATTTCGTAATCAGACATGGTTCCTTTCATACCTTCTTGCAAACCGTCCCAAGCTTCTTTCACGTCGCTGGCTTGTACCATCATCGTGCAGGCAGTACGTTTTTCGATGCCCTTTTCTTCGTCCAAAGAAATAAAATACACCTTACTTTTGTACCATTTATCACCATTTTCATTGGCAAAGAGCTCATTGATACGTGCTCTGCGAATGTTGGAAACTATAAACTCACCACTGATAAAGGGTTTCATTTTTTCGTTAATACGCGCTTCGGCTTCGGTAAATGACAGGGCATCAACCAAATAAGTTTCATTTACTTTTACAATTTTGCCTTCTTCGGCAGTTTTCTCGTATTTAATTTTACATTCGAACCAATTCAACATAACGATATTGTTTTAAAAATAAGTAGTTTAATTCTGTTTATATAATTCTAAAAAGGCTTGCAAAGATAGTCATTTCTTAGAGTTATACGAACCCTGATATTACATTTTTTGTTTGCCTTTCAGTATCAATACTTTCAGCGCTCATTTGTAAAAATAGTCATCTGAAAGCTAAAAAGTAACATAAGATATATGAATCAAAAGCGTAAATTTTCAAAATCAAGCTGTTTTTTATACCTTTGTATCGATAACAATTTCAACTATGGGACGAATATTAGCCATTGACTATGGACAAAAGCGTGTGGGACTTGCAGTTACCGACACGCTTCACATCACTGCCAATGGATTGGATACAGTTTTGGTACATGAAGTGCTGGATTATTTGGACAAATACATTGCCAAGGAACCTGTTGAAAAGTTCGTCATCGGTTTACCCAAGCAAATGAATGGACAAGAGTCTGATTCAATGCAATATATCCGTCCGTTTGTGGTGGGGCTGCAACGAAAATTCCCAACCATTGAACTTGTGTATGTAGATGAGCGTTTTACCTCCGTTTTAGCACACAAAGCCATGCTGGATGGTGGATTAAAGAAAAAAGACAGACAAAATAAAGCATTGGTGGATAAAACTGCTGCCACTATTATATTACAAAGCTATCTTGAAACAATACGTTAACAGTTGACAGTTAGTAGTTAACAGTTAACGTGTTAAGACCAAGAATCTGAGAATAAATTAATTTCTCGAAATTTAAAAACTGATTACAAGAATGATATACAAATGCTGTTAACTTTCGACTGATAACTGCTCACTGATTACTGATAAAACTAATTACCGAAAATGATTTTACCTATTTATACTTATGGCAGCACTGTTTTACGTAAACATGCCGAGCCAATTACTGCCGATTATCCAGCGCTGAATGAACTGATAACCAATATGTACGATACAATGTATAAGGCTGAAGGGGTAGGTTTGGCAGCTCCGCAAGTTGGATTCCCAATACGTTTGTTGGTTATTGATTTGGCTGTTTTTAAAGAAGATAATCCAGAACTGGGAGATTTTAAAGTAGTAATGATAAATCCAACCCTTTTGGAACAAAGTGAGGATGAGGTTTCTGGTGAAGAAGGTTGTCTGAGCATTCCTGGTATTCATGAAAACGTAATGCGTGCTACCAAAATAAAGATGCACTACTTGGATGCCGACTTCAAAGAATATACCACCGAATTTGAAGGTTACAAAGCCAGAGTGGTTCTACATGAGTATGACCATTTAGAAGGCAATTTATTTACTGATAAGGTTTCTCCCATTCGTCGCCAATTATTGAAATCGAGATTGACAAATATCGTAAAAGGTAAAACCAATTGCGATTACAAAGTAAAAAAGGCATAGTAAATTCAAATTATTTCTTCGTGAAATAAAATTAAAAGGTTGGTTTTCAATATAGAAGACTGACCTTTAGCTATTTAAAATGTTTTTGATTGTATAAAGACTTTAAGTCTTTCAGCAAATTGTAATTTAGCACTGTCTAAATTTTGGACTAAAACTTTCAATTTACATTTCGAGTCTATAATATCTTCAATTAAATTAA